>NZ_JBXSQI010000032.1:0-18159 GCF_057063565.1 Gilliamella sp. X-57
AACGTCGCTTTAGGACATTCAATGTCATCGATGACTTTAATCGTGAGGCGCTAGGCATTGATATTGCGGTAAGCTTACCGGCAGGGAGAGTTACCCGTTACTTAGATAAACTGGCTGAATATCATGGCTATCCATTAAAAATACGAGTCGATAATGGACCAGAATTTACAGGAAAAACCTTTATAAACTGGGCTAAATCCCATGATATAACCATTGATTATATCCAGCCCGGTAGCCCTTATCAAAATGGCTATATTGAACGATTTAATCGTACCTATCGTACTGAAGTACTCGATTTATATCTTTTTAACAACTTAGCACAAGCAAGGAGAATAACCGAAGAATGGTTAACGATTTATAATACCGAAAGACCGCATGAGGCGTTAAATAACATGACACCGATTGAGTATAAAACACTAAAACAAGCAGCATGATTTTCTACGTGAGTTGTGTATAAGTTTGGGATATTTACAAGGGTTTTCTATTCTTTACTATACTATTTTATGAATGCAAAAGAAAATAAAATAAATCAAATAATTATTTACATAAAACAAATTTAGAATATATATTGATAAATTGACAGGCGCGTAAAAAACTTTCACCTTGAATGAGGTTTATAATGATAAAAGAATTATTTCGCCAATCAGATATTAAATCTGGATTAAATTTAATTATTGCGTCCTATCTTGATCGCATGTATGAAGATAATGATTTTTTAAAAGTTGTAAATTATATGGTAAAAAATAGGGTTTAGTACTGATGGTGTATATTGTCATTTCACTTGTGAATATGATGGTTTTTTAGATAAAATGGTTTTCAAAGATGGCTTTTTTTGCAATAGGATACCCTCCAACAGAAAACTATACAAATAATTGTCGCTTATTTATATATCATTTATAATCCATAAACCTCTTTAAATAAATAAAATTGAAATGGGTTATGTCGTACTTTGATGAAAATAATTTAGAAAGAATCCGTTGGCGTTGTTCTCTTAATTTAGAAAAGTATTTTAAAGATCCACTTCGAGGTTTTTACAACGAGAACCACGAGTATGTTGCTACTTGGTACGAAAACCGCCTATCACTAGAAGGTCATAGAACATGCGTTGAAGTGACTTTTATTAATCTCACCAATCCAACCTATAAGAATAAAAAGAGTGAAGAAACTTATCAAAGTTTTTTTGTCATCGCCTTACCAATCAATTGGTTGCATAAAATTCCATTTGGAAGTATTTGGAAAACTGGTGAATCGGAAGAAAAATTTAAGTTTAAACAATATAAGATTACGTTCTCAAAAAGTATTGGATTATCTTATCAACCTCTTTGGCAAAATAAAAATTCTCACCCATTTGAAGCAGATAAATATGTCCATCCATCTGATTTAGAGCGTTTTAAAGGGGATGGAAATAATTTATTGGTTATCAAACAAGATAGCTACTCTTACATCATTCATCCTTTACACTTTTTTATGGCCCACTATGGTTATTCTAGTGAATTAAAACGTATTTTGGTTACAGATAATTGGAGTAAAATTGAGAAAAAGTTACACCTTAAGGAGCATTTCAACGAAAAAGGCGTATTCCTACCGACAAATCTTTCTACAAATGATGCCGTTTTCCTCTATCACTTAAAATATGACAAGTATACAAATACCATTATAAAAGATGTAAATGCTAAAATTCTCTTATTTAAAGATCAGAGATACGCTAATTACCTTATTCCCTGTTGGCATGATCAATCTATTACTCTTTCATTTTATGGTATTTCTTTAGGAAACTCTATACTCTGTTGCCAAATTACAGGTATCAGTCAACCACAAGGTGAAGCAATCAATCTTTACTATTACTCTGTAGTGAAAGCAAACTTAGATGATAAAGCTCAAGAAAACAACAAAACGCAATATAGAACGCGAAAAAAAGAACGAGACCACGAGGTTGAAAAACTTGATATATCATTGAATAATGTAAATAATCTTGTTACAACAGACGTAATTGAATATTTAAAATTGCTTGGCGAGAAACGAGAGATAAATCGAATTGGATTAATTCATGAAACCGCAAGAAACGGCAATATTAAATTCTTGAATTATAATGAACCAACTGATTTTAATGTCGGTCAGAAACAAGGTAAAACAGGCAATACAGGCATTTCAAACTGTTTCTATGATATTCCTAACAATCAAAAAATTGAAGGTAAAGCTCGTATAGACACTATTTGGGAGCATGCAAAACGATTACGTTATGAGCATAATTGTAAGGTTTATTGGTATACACCTAAAAAAGGGTTCAACGAAAACGATGAGTTAACGTTAATTTCCTTAAAAGATATATGTGATTCATTACATAAATCTTACCCAATGTGTGCATTGATATTACGTATTGATGTTAAACAAAGAACATTCTTTGTTCTCAACTTCCCTACTAGGGCAGGAAGAAATGACTCTGGTTTTAGTAGTGTCGTTTATGATCCGGTAGATATTCAGAAATTCTTGTCGTTCAATATTAACAACTCGGAAGATACGATATTCAAATTACTCATTGAACTCATATCAGGAGATGGTGTAAGTAGCGATTATATTGATTCGAAAAATGGGAAAATGTCGATGTTTAGACATGTAGAAGCTAAAAAGACGAAAAATAATTGGGTTTGGAATGGCATAAAAAAATTACTTTAATGTAAGGAAAGGTATGATATTTAATTACAAATTTAGAGCAATTTTGGTCAGGATTATAGGCCTGTTCACCTTATACAGAAAAAGGGGATTGATTTAAGCTCAGGAGTAGCCTATTAAAACAAAAAGGCAAATTGAATTAATTATCAAAATAATATAAGTAAAGTTATAAGAGAAATTTATGAAAAAAAGAATTGAATCCAGCGAAGTAGAAAGAATTAATAATTTGATTATAGAAAGCCTTGAGTATAAATCTCAAGATAAATATACTTATATAAAAATTTAAATGACTCACAGAAAGTGATTTACACAAACAATAAACCATATTGAATAATCGTTCTATTCCAATTAATGTTCAGAAAACCAACTCAGTTTTTCACGTAATGCCACAACAGGTCCAATAATAATTAAACTTGGGCTACCAGCCCGCAAAGATAATTGCGCTAAATCACATAATAAGCCCGATACTACTTTTTGTTTTGTTGTGGTGCCTTCTTCAACAATGGCTACCGGCGTATTTGCATTCATACCATGCTTAATTAATTGTTTTTCAATATTTTCAGCTTGCGACAATCCCATGTAAAACACTAACGTTTGTTTTTCAGCTGCTAGGCTTTGCCAATCAAGATGACTACCATCCTTTAAATGACCGGTGATTAAACGCACACTATGGGCATAATCTCGATGCGTTAACGGGATTCCGCTATAGGCAGAGCAACCCGAAGCGGCTGTAATTCCCGGGACGACGGAAAAAGGAATATCAGCGTTAAATAATGTTTCAAGCTCTTCACCGCCACGACCAAAAATAAAGGGATCTCCGCCTTTTAGGCGTACAACACGTTTACCTTTTTGCGCTTGTTGTAAAAGAATCTGGTTTATTTGCTCTTGCGGTACACAATGAAATCCTGCGCGTTTACCAACAAATACACGCTTAGCATCTCGACGAGCAAGATTCATAATGTCATCTGAGACCAATCGATCATAGACAATAATATCCGCTTGTTGGATCTGTTGTAATCCCTTTAGCGTCAATAATCCCGCATCACCAGGCCCAGCGCCAACTAAAACCACTTCGCCACGAGCATCAAGTGATGTATCAAATAACTCATTCGTGAGTTTTTCAACATCATCAGAATCATTATTAGCAAGCGCTTGAGCTAATCTATCATGCGAAAATAGTCTTTCCCAAAAACGTCGTCGTTCTGTCATTGTTTGGTAGGTTAGTTTAACTTTATCGCGTAAATAACCAGCATATTTAGCTAATTTACCTAAATGTTGGGGTAATATAGACTCTAGTTTTTCGCGCAATAATCTGGCCAAAACAGGGGCATGCCCTTCCGAAGAGACGGCAACCATAATAGGAGAACGATCAATAATCGAAGGCATAATAAAACTTGCCGCTTTAGGAGCATCTACAACATTACAAAAAATACATCGTTTTTCAGCCTCCATACTTACTTTTTGATTAGTCTCTTGGCAATCTGTCGCAGCAATGACTAACCACTTATTATCAAGTAATTCAGCATCAAATTCCCCTTGAGCTAGGGTAAGTTGCTTTTGCTCATGCCAACACATAAATTGTTCATTAAAGGTTTGCGCATTTACCGTCAGGCGAGCACCTGCTTCAAGCAATAATCGCGCTTTACGTTCAGCGACTTCACCACCACCGACTAATAAGCAATCACGGTTTTCTAACTTACAAAATAGGGGAAAATAATCCATAGCACCTCAAAATAGAACACTCTCTGTTTAAAAATTTATCAACACCTAGCCTCTAATAATAGAATGTTATTGCTTATCCTATTTTTAATCGCACCGCTATTTTGTATCACTAATAGCAATGAAAACAAAATAGAAGACTAAATAATTTAGCACTTTTTTAAAGAAGGGGAATTATTCACTATACATTCCCCCCTAGGTTGATTATGGTAATAACATCTCGCTAATTAAATCGTTATGCTGGGCGCTCTGCTTTCGGCGTTGAATACCAGTATCCTAGCCCCATAAATAACGCACCAGAAACAAGATTTCCTAATGAGACCCATAACAAATTATAACCAATTCCAGTTAATGTGTAAGCATCACTATGATGACCAAACCACGAAAGTGCAAATAAGGTCATATTTGCAACCGAGTGTTCATAACCACAAGCAATAAATGCTAATAAACACCACCAGATAGCAATAAATTTTGCCGAGCCTTCAACTCGATTAGCCATCCAAATTGCTAAACAAACTAACCAGTTACATAACACGCCTCTAAAAAATAATGCGGACGCCGTAGCCGATGTTTTGGCTAAAGCTGCGGCGTGAACCAAGCTGGTATCTGTGGATAATAAAGGTGTTGCAGCATAACAATACAATGCAGCTACAAAAATTGATCCTAATAAATTACCTAACCATGTTTGCGGTAATACCAACCACATTTGGCCATGGGTAATTTTTTTG
Organism: Gilliamella sp. X-57; assembly: GCF_057063565.1. Lineage (NCBI taxonomy): Bacteria > Pseudomonadati > Pseudomonadota > Gammaproteobacteria > Orbales > Orbaceae > Gilliamella > Gilliamella sp. X-57. Next base: position 5,118 of record NZ_JBXSQI010000032.1, read on the forward strand.
CATTTAACACCAAGCGTTAAAAACATGGTATGCCCAGTAAATAATTCCGATCCGGCTATAACAACCAACGTTAATGCAATACCAAACGTTGCTCCCATAACTAACGGTCTCATTGCAGGATCAACGAGATTTCCTAGAGTAAAAATTAAAATAATACCAAGCCCTACATAAGCCCCAGCCATAGCAGAACTTACCCAAAAACCAAATGGATTCGTTTTTGCCAAACGAACAATGCGCGCAGCATTGGCTGCACATTTATTAATCGTTTCAGTATACATAACAACTTTATCCTTTTAAAAATAGGTTTAGTGCGACTTTACTTGTACCATCCCATCATCATTAACGATGACTTCATAATGAGCGATCGAGTATTGTTCATCTTCAAAACAATAGCCATCTTTTAAACGAAAACGTTGTTTTTTCAGCGGGCTTGCCACCCATAACTGATTTTCATGCTCCGCAATAATGCCACGAGATAAAACACTTGCCTTAGCAAAAGGATCAATATTACTAATCGCATAAAGCTCAGCATTATTATAAGGACGGAAGATAGCAACATGATCATTACCGACAAGAGCACAAACGCCAGTGCCTGGCAAAATATCATCAAGTTTACAAATAGTTATCCATTGACTCATATTATTCCCCTAACATTACTTTACGTTCTTCGGCTGTAGCTGGTCGATGCTGATCGCGTTCAGGTACAATTTGGACATTCTCATCACGTTTGCTGCTGTTAATAAAGTGCGCAAATCGAATTTGGTTTGCATTATTTTCAACCGTTTCTTTCCATTCGCATACCATTAATTTACGTAAGCGCGCCATCTCACTTTCTAGCTCTGCATTAACACCTAACTTATCGTCTATAATGACACTGCGTAAATAATCAATACCACCTTCTAGATTTTCAAGCCAAACTGACGTTCGCTGTAATTTATCTGCAGTACGAATATAGAACATCAAAAAACGGTCAATAAATTGAATTAGTGTGTTTTTATCGAGATCCGCAGCAAGTAAATCGGCGTGACGAGGCTTCATTCCCCCGTTACCGCAAACATAAAGATTCCATCCCTTTTCAGTGGCAATCACCCCAATATCTTTACCTTGAGCTTCGGCACATTCACGCGTACAACCAGATACACCCAGTTTAAATTTATGTGGTGCACGAATACCTTTATAGCGGTTTTCGAGTTCTACCCCCAATCCCACACTATCGCCTACACCAAATCGACACCAAGTGCTACCCACACAGGTTTTTGCCATTCTTAACGCTTTAGCATAAGCATAGCCACTCTCAAAACCCGCCTCAATAAGCTCTTTCCAAATAGCCGGCAGATCATCTTTTTGTGCGCCAAATAGACCAATACGCTGTGAGCCGGTAATTTTAGAATAGAGTTGATATTTTTTAGCGATTTGACCAATGGCAATTAATCCTTCTGGTGTAATTTCGCCACCGGCACTGCGAGGAATAACAGAATAAGTACCATTTTTTTGAATATTACCTAAGAAAATATCATTACTATCTTGCAAAGGAATCAAATTATCTTTAAGTATATAATCATTCCAACATGAGGCTAATAACGATCCAACCGTGGGTTTACAAACCTCACAACCGTAGCCATTACCATGTTTTTTAATCACTTCATCAAATGACTTTAAGCCCTCAACACGAATTAAATGATATAACTCTTGGCGCGAGTATTTAAAATGTTCACATAAGGCATCACTGACCTCAATCCCTTGTTTAGCTAATTCCAAATTAAGAATTTGCGTAACAAGTGGGATACAGCCACCACATCCCGTTCCAGCTTTTGTTTCTGCCTTAATGGCTGCAACTGTATGACAACCTGCATTAATCGCATGGATAATTTTTTCTTTAGTCACATCAAAACAAGAACAAATTTGTGCTGAATCAGGAAGCGCATCAACACCCATAGTCGGCTTTGCGCCTGCATGTGCTGGTAGTATCAACGTATCTGGGTGTTCGGGGAGATCCATATCATTAAGCATTAATTGTAATAAATTACTATAATCCGACGTATCGCCGACCAATACCGCACCCAAGAGCTTTTTATTATCACTCGAAACAACTAATTTTTTATAAACTGGCGTTGTCTCATCTAAGTAAACATAGCTACGACTCCCCACTGTTTTCGCTTTAGCATCACCAATACTGCCAACATCGACACCCATCAGTTTTAGCTTAGCGCTCATATCGGCGCCTTCAAATTTATCGGCTTGACCCATTAAATGCGCTAAAGCAATCTGAGCCATTTTATAGCCGGGTGCAACCAAACCAAAAACCTTGCTTTGCCAACAAGCGCATTCACCAATAGCATAAATATCAGAATCCGATGTTTGGCAATAATCATTAATCACAATCCCACCACGAGGACCGATTTCTAACTCGCATTGTTGAGCTAATTTATCGTTTGCTCTAATGCCGGTTGAAAAAACAATAAAATCGATTTCAAGTGAAGAACCATCTGCAAATTGCATGATTTTACCTTCAGGTGTATGAATTATTTCTTGGGTATTTTTACTGGTGTGAACCCCGACACCCATCTCCTCAATTTTACGACGTAATTGTTCTCCGCCTTGTACATCAAGCTGTTCAGCCATAAGCACTGGGGCAAACTCAACCACATGCGTTTGCATACCTAAGTTTTTCAAAGCGCCCGCAGCTTCAAGCCCTAGTAACCCACCGCCCACAACAGCGCCTTTTTTACAACGCTTTGCACATTCGCGAATGGCATCAAGATCTTCAATCGTACGATAAACAAAACAATCAGACCCCTCAGCACCTTTAATCGGCGGCACCCAAGGATAAGAGCCTGTCGCAATAATCAATTTATCATAAGCAACAATTCGCCCTTGTTGAGAATGGACTTCCTTACGCTGACGATTGATTAAAATAGCCCGTTCATTAAGTAAAACATTAATATTATTCTCTTTGTATAATCCTTCGCGAACCAGAGAAAGTGCTTCGGCAGTATGCCCAGAAAAATAAGAAGAAAGATGCACCCGATCATAGGCAAGACGTGGCTCTTCACAAAAAATAGTAATATTGAATTGATTGGACTGCATTTTATCGATTAATTCTTCAACAAAACGATGCCCAACCATCCCATTACCAATAATAACGAGATTGGTTTTACTCATACAAAAACTCCAATTTTATTTTAATTTAATGATTTAATTTTATTTTGATAACATTGTATGAAACTTGGTACAGATTATAACTACCCTCAAGGATTACTACTTTAGTGGTAAGAGTGATTGTTGAAGTCATAATTTGAAGTTAAGGCTTGTTTAAAAATAGATAAAAATCAAAAATGCCTATCAAAATACTCGACTTAATGACCCAGCAAATCGATAAAAACAGCTAAAAAAGTTGCCAACCACAATTAAATGTTTATAATTAGCCGACTAAATAAATTGAGTAATGATAATTGAATTACAATTCAAGAAAGCTTCCTTCACGTGAAACCTTAGCGCGTGCACAAAGATTTAATAATGATATTGTTGAAGTTTCTGGTGTTGATCTGGTTTTAAGTTTAATCACAACCGCCGATCTCATTCGCGCGAATATCTATGCACAATTAGATAAAGATTACGGCGTTTCTGAGGGGAAATTTGCCTTATTGATGTCACTGTTTTCAGAAGGTGAAACCTGTGCCAGCGATCTTGCTTTGCGCATTGGCGTAACACCGGCGACGGTATCAGTCATGGTTAAACGAATGCTGGCATCTCCAAAGCCTTTAATCTCGATGACAAAAAGCGGTGAAGATGGACGTTCTCGCCTAATCACTTTAACAGATGCAGGTGAAAGGCTGATTCAAGAGGCATTACCTAACCACCTTAAATCGATTCGCGCTTTTGCGCAGGTGCTAAACCCGCAAGAACAAGAGTCTTTAATCGCGATGTTGCGTAAATTATTACGAAAATAACGGACTTTAATCATTAAAGTCATTCTTTTTACTTAAATAGTTAGCTGACTAAATAAATGGAAAATAAGCTATATATGAAAAAAAATGTCAAAATTCCTGTTATCTTTTTACTTCTGCTAATGTTTGGCTCATTTTTAATTTTTGTAGGTTCAAGAAATGATGCGGTATCTGTTGCCAAAAGCATTAAATCTGGCGTATTAACGGCTGACGAAATTAATATTGCCTTTCAAAATGTCGGCGGAAAAGTCACCCAACGATTTGTGCAAGAGTCACAAATGGTAAAAAAAGGTGATCGGTTAATGCAATTAGAAGATATCGATACCAAGCTAGCTATCGATCGCTTACAAGCTTTAGTTGATAGTCAAAAAGCAGCAGTCAATCAAGAACAAGCAACCATTGAAATTACGGAAAACGAGACTAACCTTTCAGAATTAACAACTTGGCGCAAAATTGAAGAAGTACAAGCCAATTTAGAAGCAGCAAAATCTGCTCAAAATTTAGCGAAGACTGAATTTGATCGCCAAACCCAATTACGAAAAACAGGTGGCAACTCACAGTCACAACTTGATAATGCACGTAATGCATTTATTAATGCAAAAATGCAAGTTGTGCAAATTGAAAGTCAATTATCGACTTTAATGATTGGCGCAACACCAGAACAAATAAGCCAATTTGAACAAACACAAAATGCAACCGGCATGACATTAAAGTCCATCTTAATTGCTCGGCAAAAACTCCAAAATCGCCAAAATCAATTAGCACAGCTTAAAGCACAACTTGCGCAAGGTGAAGCTGAATTAAAACAGTTACAACTCAATTATGAACGACTAACGTTAAGAGCACCTGAAGATGGAAAAATATTAAAACTGATGTTTGAAGATGGCGAAATGGTACCAAACGGCGCACCCGCAGTATTGTTAGAAACTAACCGTAAATATATCGACATTTATGTGAATGAAAAAATGGTGAATGATTATCAACCTGACACAACTGTCACCGCTAATGTGATTGCGCTGAATAAAGAAGTAAAAGGTAAAGTCCGCTTTGCCACCGCTGCGCCATCATTTGCCGATTTACGTATGACACGAGAACGCGGCCAAGCCGATCTAACCTCTTATCAAGTTAGAATTTATATAGAGTCAATTCCAAAGCTATTAACCGGAATGACACTTGAGGTGGATCAATGATGCAAAACATCATTAAATCTATGCTCGAAGAACTTGACGCCATGTTGTCGGGTCACTTTATCCCTTATTATAAAGTTTCGCTTGGCTTAGCGGCAATTGTTTCACTGGTATTTTCAATCGTATTAAGTCACGGAGCCGTATTTGAAGGTAAAATTGCAGTGATTGATCTTGACGGCTCAAATTATTCGACGGAATTAATTAGTAAAGTCAATACATCACCTTACATTGAAGTGACGGAAGTGATAAGATCGCCAGTAAACCCGATAACGTTAGTTTCACACGACCGTAATTTAGGTGTTTTATATATTCCTAAAGGCTTAGAAAAAAGCTTAAAAAAAGGCGATCAAACCGTTCGCCTAGGTTATTTTGCTGATGACACCAATGATGCACAAAATGCTAAAGTACTTCAAAGCCTTAATGAATATATTCCTGAATTAGGTGCCGAACTGAGTATTGGTAAAATTGCCGCATTAGGGCTTGGTAAAGAAGGCATTGAAGCAACCTTATCACCCATGCAACTAAAAACACGCTACCTGTTTAATCCGGCAAGTTCATCGACAATTTCGACAATTATTTATTTTGTTTACTTTTTCTCATCACTGACTTACGGGTTAACTTCATTGATGATTATTGGCCGATTAAAAGTTACTGGTATGTGGCAAATGGCTATAGAAAGAGGCTTCTTATCCTTATTAGCAAGAACAATCCCTTATGCGCTATTTTACACAACCGCATTAACCCTTATTACCGCTATACTAGTAATATTTGGGCAACTACGTTTTGAAGGTAACTATTTCGCGTTTGTGCCAAGTGTATTTATGACAGGACTTGCCTTTGGTTGGTTAGCCTTTTTACTTTCTTGGACAACAAATAATCCGGGTGAAGGCGCGGGCAGAATGATCTTTTTAGTTCCGCCGGGGTTTATTATGGGAGGATCAACAATGGCAGTGGGTATTATGCCTATTTGGACATACTACGTTAGCCACGCGTTTCCATTAGTTTGGTTATTTCGATTTTTCCGTGATTTTGCCATGCGAGGGCGTTCACTGATTGATATGTTAGCAACTTATGGAGCTTACATCATCTATTTAACGGTTATTGCTTTTGTGGTGATGATGTTTGTTGAGCGAGTAAAAAAGACAGCAAAAAACTAATTTTTTGTCAAAAAGTTTCAGATAACACCTACGTTTCAGTAAAAACTTGATACCACACCACATCTATTTTTACCCCCCTCGATGAATGTTCAACGAGGGTTAAATGTATAGTTGGTACTTCCTTTTTAGAGTATCGCAACAATGACGTTATAAAGCTGAGGCTAACTAACGTCACTTATCCAATTTCAAAATCCAAATTACCGTGCCAAGTGGAATACCATTCACACAGCAACTCACATCACTTATCCCATACAAACGACCTTTAAGTAATCATCTAAACGATTCAAACCAAATTTTATCAAACTCTTCTTGATAACGCTGTATTTTAAAATAAAGAGGAATACAAACTGCAATCACCGATAAAAAAGTACTCAAAACAATTATTGATAATATTTCCTTTAATTCAATATAATTAATAGCCAATAAAGCAACAATAGAATACAGGCAAAAAACAAGACTAAAAAAATAAGCCGTTGGGAAAATCAATAATTCATCATTTTCTTCGATACGTTGGACGGTTCTATCAGATACTTGCATAATATAAATTTCATTACTTCCTTGCGCAGCAATCATTTGCCCCTTTTGTCCTTGATTTACCCCATCAGCAGCCAGTGCTAATGCAAGCCATGCATGGCTTTCGCTTAATTTACCTAAATTAAGATCTAATGGATAAACTTTATTTGGCGCAATTATAATTTCGCCATTAATATCAAAAAATGTCTCCTTTAAAATATTTAATGCAGAAGAAGATAAAGATGTCGTCCATAATTGATTAACTCGTTTCTTTTCAACCTGCTCGGCTTTAATTAAATAACCAATATCATCACTTAAATCAGTAAGTTCGGTTTTAAGAGGTCGAAACACTCTTAATTTGGAAAGATTTAATGCTTTCTTAACATTAGAAAATAATAATGCACAGCAATATTCACTAAAAGATAATTGGTTCTTAACATCGTATACTAAATTAATCATTAAAATAGATTCATCATATTTTGTATCTATCCATTCATGGATGATTTCAGGCGAAGGTATGCAATCGGATAACACAATATCAGACTCGTTAATATTAATATGATTTGAACGACAATAATTAGCTAAAATCATAACCGCAGCATCTGAACTTTGAGTCATATTTAATAGCACTTTGATTTTTGACAAGCTATTAATTTTAGCTTTCATTGGCATAATAATTTTTTCAAACACATAAAATAGTGGTGAACTACTCATTTCATGTATAACTGAAATCGGCATTACTTTATCGGGATTCATTGGTTGACTGCCTTCTAGCCCCATAACTTTTAAAGCAAGATTATCGATTTCTGTTAAATAACAATAATCAACTAACCCAATTGATTTTCTTGCCCATATCTGCCATCTTGCTAGTTTATTTTTAATATTTAAATTAAAAAATAGAGCTTTAATTAATTGTGAATGGTAATAACTATAAATAAACCCTGTTATAGATAAACTAAAAAATAGCGGTACGATAACAAGATAAAAGCCCCCTAACAATAAATTAGATAGCACACTATTTTCATTAATGAGTAACACTATAAATTCAAAAAAAATGGTGCTCAATACAAAAACCAATAAATAAATCCAGATAGAAAAATTCTTAGGTAGTGCTTTTTCTGGTATGTTAGGTACTCTCCATTTCATGCTTCACTCCCTACAACAGATAATGTTGAAATAAGCTCACAGCCACAAGCGGCTTTACAACCATTAATGGCAACAGATCGATTATACATTTTCCAAGTCGGATGCCCGTCAACAATATTATTTACACCATGTCCCTTTATCGGACACGATACCTGATCGCCAACTAATGCAACTGGCTTACCATCAAAAATAGCACCAGATGCACTTATCACACATCCTCCATGGGAATGCGGATCGCCTAATCGAATTACACCTTTCATAAAGTCATTCCTAAAATTAGTCTAAAATATTTTTACCTTTCCGCCCCAACCTCACAACGTATTTTGTCCCAACCTTGGTAAGGTTCGGGTTTTAGATTTTTTATTGAATTTACCCGTAATTGATATTCTTTATTATTGAGCATTTTTTTATAAGCACCAAACCTAGAACCATCCCTAACTCTTTTATCAGAAAACGCCGCTGATGGGTAAAAAATTTGATAGTTGCTTAATCCATGTTCATAATCAATTCGATTATATCTATAAGAAGCCCCAAATATCACCTCATGATTTTTTAAAACAAAATAGCCGGTATTACCCGAAATAGTAATCGGTGTATTTGGTTTTTCTGGTTCATAATAAGTATCCTCAATTGGCGAATCATCCACCCCAATAAAGTAATCAACTTCTTCTCCTGGTACAGCTGCCATTGGGGACACCATCGCTTTTATAAAATGTCTGCCACCATCGACTGAAAAAACAAAATCAGACAGATCATTGGTGGGAATGGCAATATACTGTTTGCCGGGGTTATAGTAGTTAAATTTCGGTAAATGATAAGCTGTATAAAATCGTTCGGTAATTAAGGTATGAATATTATTTTTATCATCATGATACCAAATCAATCCACTGCAATTTTCGCCTTGTAGCTCTAAATAACGATCGGCGTCATAACGATAAATCACCTGCCGCTTTTTACTGACATAATAAAAGGAATAATCTAGCACATCACCATTTCTGGCAATACTATGGAATAATTGATAGCCTTCTTTCGGTAATGGTTTAGGGCGCATCAGTGGCATTGGCTCGGTGGAGGGGAATGGCGCAAAAGTCGATAAAATCACAACCAAAACTACGGGTACAACAAATAACATTATCAACAATTGAGTTATTTTCTGTTTCATGCCTTAATTCCTTATTTAGCTGTGCCTAACAAGTGTTGATAGACCTCTAACACTGTATGGTTATCGGGCAATTGAGTTCCTTTGGCATTATAATCACAGCGCATTTTATCCCAACCGGTATAGTCACTTAGAATTGGGGGAATACTTTCGGGGATAATTTGGCTTCTGCCTAAAATAGCTCCTTGTTCAAGCTGTTTTTTTTTCGATAACATACTCCAACCTTTGGTGCCAAATGGCGCTTCTGATACATAAAGCTGACCATCTTTGCTTAAAATAAAAGCCTGATCATTCACCACATCGTATTGCGGTGAATCATGATTACCTAAATAATGCCCAACCTCTAAATGGATACTTCTAAATGAACGCCCCCCATCAATGGAAGTATATATTGCCGACACATCCGACAATGGGATTGAAAGATAGTTTTTTGCAGGATGCCGATAGGGTTCAGTGTAAATACGCCAAGAATGAGCAGCTAAAAGGTAATAAACTTGTTCTTTATCATCAATAAAATAAGCTTGCCCTTCACATCGATAGCCTGTCAATAAAATATAACGGTTTTCATCAAAACGGTACACAATTTGCGAGGGCGGAACAATGGTGGGCTTTCGTATATTATTAACTGGCGAAAGTGCCAATATCCCCAAGATAAAGAACAGATAACTCACCATTTGCCATCGCTCACGATATTGCTTAATTAGCATAATAATAAATAACACTCCCCCAATAAGGGTCGATAGTATTGCTAACATCATCATTACCTTTCCGCCCCAACCTCACAACGTATTTTGTCCCAACCTTGGTAAGGTTCGGGTTTTAGATTTTTTATTGAATTTACCCGTAATTGATATTCTTTATTATCAATAAGGCTATCATAGGCACCAAATCTAGAGCCATCCCTAACCCTTTCATCAGAAAACGCCGCTGATGGGTAAAAAATTTGATAGTTGCTTAATCCATGTTCATAATCAAAGTCATCATATTCATAAGATGCGCCAAATATCACCTCATGATTTTTTAAGACAAAATAGCCGGTATTACCCGAAATAGTAATCGGCGTATTTTTTTTCCCAAGCCAAGTATAAAATTCCTGAATAGGCGAATCATCCACCCCAATAAAATAATCAACTTCTTCTCCTGGTACAGCTGCCATTGGGGACACCATCGCTTTTATAAAATGTCTGCCACCATCGACTGAAAAAACAAAATCAGACAGATCATTGGTGGGAATGGCAATATACTGTTTGCCGGGGTTATAGTAGTTAAATTTCGGTAAATGATAAGCTGTATAAAATCGTTCGGTAATTAAGGTATGAATATTATTTTTATCATCATGATACCAAATCAATCCACTGCAATTTTCGCCTTGTAGCTCTAAATAACGATCGGCGTCATAACGATAAATCACCTGCCGCTTTTTACTGACATAATAAAAGGAATAATCTAGCACATCACCATTTCTGGCAATACTATGGAATAATTGATAGCCTTCTTTGGGTAATGGTTTAGGGCGCATAAGCGGCATTGGCTCGGTGGAGGGGAATGGCGCAAAAGTCGATAAAATCACGACCAAAACCACGGGTACAACAAATAACATTATCAACAATTTTGTTATTTTCTGTTTCATGCCTTAATTCCTTATTTAGCTGTGCCTAGCAAGTGTTGATAGACCTCTAACACGGTATGGTTATCGGGCAATTGAGTTCCTTTGGCATTATAATCACAGCGCATTTTATCCCAACCAGTATAGTCGCTTGGAATTGGGGGAATACTTTCGGGGATAATTTGGCTTCTGCCTAAAATAGCTTCTTGTTCAAGCTGTTTTTTTTTCGATAACATATGCGGACCTTTGGTGCCAAATGGCGCTTCTGATACATAAAGCTGACCATCTTTGCCTAAAATAAAAGCCTGATCATTCACCACATCGTATTGCGGTGAATCATGATTACCTAAATAATGCCCAACCCCTAAACGGATACTTCTAAATGAACGCCCTCCATCAATGGAAGTATATATTGCCGACACATCCGACAATGGGATTGAAAGATAGTTTTTTGCAGGATGCCGATAAGGCTCTGTATATAGATCCCAAGAATGAGCAGCTAAAAGGTAATAAACTTGTTCTTTATCATCAATAAAATAAGCTTGCCCTTCACATCGATAGCCTGTCAATAAAATATAACGGTTTTCATCAAAACGGTACACAATTTGCGAGGGCGGAACAATGGTGGGCTTTCGTATATTATTAACTGGCGAAAGTGCCAATATCCCCAAGATAAAGAACAGATAACTCACCATTTGCCATCGCTCACGATATTGCTTAATTAGCATAATAATAAATAACACTCCCCCAATAAGGGTCGATAGTATTGCTAACATCATTGGTTAACGTCTCCTTTCTGTATCTGGCACTGGCAGTGGCCATTGTTGTTCTGGATTAATATAGAAACCAAAAACTTTACCGCCCACCGTGACCGCTAGTTTAGCGACTTGTTTGGCAGCGACTTTTGTTATAATACTTCCGCCCCCCACAAGCAAAGCCCTTTGGTAAATAGTTTCAACATGCTTAAATTCATTTACTACCCCTTTCGGGACTGTCCCTTGTAAAAAGTTCATACTTTTTTTAATTTCTTTCGGTAAAATACCATCATTTTTATACTTTATTGTGTCTGAATCTTCATTTTCTGGTGAGCGCCAATCGGCAAGGTGAATTAATTGTTGCCACGTTCGGCGGTTTTCTTTACTGCAAATATTGACTTCGCCCAACGCAAGATCAAATGCCATTATATGAGAAGGGACTTGCTCATTTAAGGTAATGCCTGAATGATGGGAACTGTCTTCGGCTTGCTCTGTCTGTTTTTGGACATATTCATAAACCTTTTGTTTCAGTTCTTCACCTGACGGAAAACACCATACCTCGAATTTATGCGGATCATCTGTAAAACGAAAATGGGCAAACCCTGGCAACCATTCCGGATGCTCTTTTAATCGGTCTTGAGGCCAGGGATAATAATAAACGCTATCAAGTGAATGATTAGAACTACCAAAGCGTTTTTTGGGTCTATCTGGATGAGGATAATAAAATTCATATTTAGGATAAGGTTTATACTCGTCAGATTCTTTATACCACCTTTCATGTTCATCATATTTATTTTTATCTAAAAACAGATCATTATAATAAATCGCTTTAGCTAATTTTGTTTTAATACTTTTTCCACATCCGGTATAAATAATTGGTTCGGGAACTTGTTCACCATTAATATTTAACTTTTCTCTAACTCGATATCTTGCATTACTCACCGATCCCGTTTCAGTCGGCGAATAAACACCATGCTCCTTATCTTTTTCTAATTGCGCAATAATTTTGTCATCTACTTTATAATAAATAATAATTTTATCTTTAATATTATCGTAATAGCCATAAACAAAGCTGCCGTTCTCAATGGGGTTATGTTGATTGACTAACGCGATTTCATCTTTGGTTAAATAAATATACATTTTATACATAAAAGAAAAGCTTTCTTGTTCGGCATCGTATTTTTTTATAATATCGATCTGTCTATCCTTTAACGCCTTTTTATCAAGGTATTCAGGCACGGCTATTTCAAAGGCTCCTTTGGGTCTAAAACAGATAAATTTAGCGGGATCTTCACCCACAGTCATACGATGACCAAATGCGCGTTGTTTTAAATTGTCACCACATTGATTAAATACGTGATTAGGTATACCTTGCCAGCCCATGCCCTCAACACTACGCAATGAAACCACTTGATCATTGGGACTAAAGTTGGTATGTCCACACTTTTTAGTACCAAAAAGATAAGGTCATCGATTTCTTTTGTATTCAATCGGCGACTGGTAATTTAATGTTGAATGAATTCGATTATAATTAAACCAATCCACATAGTGATTAAATTCCAATTTAAGTTG
>NZ_JBXSQI010000033.1:0-16619 GCF_057063565.1 Gilliamella sp. X-57
TAACGGGATTAAAGGAGAAAGTCGATTTTTGATTAAGAAAGGAATCAGGCGATAAGGTTTTGTCAGTACTAGTAAAGGAGATAACATAACGCCAAGGCTGGTTTAACGACTCATCACCGTCAACATGTAAAACCGACATCGGCGCTTCCAGCCCGTCAACCGTTAAGGTATAGCGATTATGACTAACGCCATCTAAGCCTGCCATTAAATCGCTAAACCCGCCACCGAGTTGACCCAAAAGACGATTAAGTTCGTTTGACATGTTCCCCCCCCTTTATTCCTAAAATTCATACCGTTTATTTTTATTATGCTATTGGTTTATCGCTATATCATTGTTTTTATGCTGACTATTTTCAATGTAAGCGATAATGCAAACAGAGTATAAACGATTTTAACGCAAAGTTTAACTTTTTTAATCAATGTCTTTGTTTAATATGAATAATTTAAGTTAGTTAAATCAGTAAGTGATAGCGGCTGAACGCTTTTGTTGAATAAACGATTGAAGCAACCTTATTCTTTATCAATAAAATTTATTAAATAATTAAATTTAAAATAATTTTATGCTGAAACGGTATAGACTCCTGAATATTTTTTACAAGAATTACTCTATTTTTGCACCAATAAAATAGGGGGGTAATTCTTATATAAATGAAAAATTCACTCAACCAGACGGCACTCAAACGACGAGATAAAGAAGAAAGCGTAATACGTTCCTTAATAGTAATATGGTATTATCCGCAAATATTTAGCGATTTCAAAAATAGGAAATTGAAGATTAAAAGATTGATTAATAACTATAATTAAGCAAAACGCATAAGGTGATTTTTGATAAAATGCCTTATGCGGTTTTAGCAGATTATTTTAATCATGCAGTGTAAACAACTCGTTGTTTTTCTACACTTTATTTCATTTGAAACAGTGACATATTTTGCATCGTCATAAAGGTATATTGTGCAGCTTGCAAATTAGCTTGTAGCATGACATATTCAGAAATTGCTTCGTACCAATCAACATCTTCAAGCTGACTGATTTGCGTTTGATATTCAATATCTAATGTTTTACCAAGCGCTAATAACCTATCAACTTCAGATAGGACTGAGCCACCCTCTGCTCTGAGTGTTGAAATATTATTAAAAGAATTGTCTATGCCATGGCGAGCTTTTGATAATCCAGCTCTAAATTGTTCAACGGTATCTTTGTTATCGTAATCTAGATCTATTTTTAACGCTTCAATCGCATAATCAATACTGGCAAATAGGTTACTTTCTGCTGGTGAACCATCAGATTCTTTAACATTTGAGCCTGTCATAAATACTTGAATACCGGTAAAACTTAGCGATACTTCGCGCGAGTCATCAATCAAAACATTTACCGATGTTGTACTGCCAACGTAACTCACTTCGCCAGATTCGTTCATAACAAAAGGGGGAGTATCGTTTTTCTTACCTGCAAAAAGATAGTTACCGTTAGTATCTTTTGCGTTGGCTAATGACAAAAGTTGATCTTTTAAACCTTGTAATTTATTAGCAAGATCGAGTCGATTTTCTTCATTTAAGGTTTCGTTTGAAGCATAGACCAATGTTTCTTGAATGGTTTGGATAACGGTATTGGCCTCCGCTAAGATAGTGTCTTGGCGGCTAAGTAATTTATCAGCACTTTCGCGTGTTGCTTGAAATTGCTCATTTTGTGCTTGTGCTTGTTTGATTATTAATGATTGTGATGCGCCCATGGGATCATCAGAAGGCGATAAAATCTTTTTGCCAGTCGCTAAATGTAACCCTGATTTTTGCCATTTGCTATTGGTATTTAAAATACCTTGCAAGTTTTTTTGATAGAGTGAGTTTGTGCTAAGGCGCATTTTTTATCCTTTTATCATTTAGTTAAACCTAAAATGGTATCAAATAGTGTTGTGGCTGCATCAATCACTTTTGCATTAGCTTGGTAATACTGCATATAGACCTGCATAGAGATATATTCTTCTTCAATATTCACGCCAGATATTGATTGATTTTGTTCATAAATTTGTTGGGTAATATTTTTGCTTGATTGAGCCGAAATTTTCGCCGTTTGAGTTTCACTACCAATGTAGCTAACTAAACGAGTGTAAGCACTTTTTAACGTTGTTGTGCCATTCACAAGTTTTTCATGCTGGATTGCTAACAATTTAGCTACATTACGATTATCACCTGCACCATTTTCTTCATCATTAATACCGGTTGCTAATTTATTGACATCTTTTACTTGCAATTGTAATGACGAGGCAATATCAGCAACAGGTTTGATGATAAACGAGTCTCCACTAACGGCATTACCGTTTATTTCGATAGCCAACCCGTCAAAAACCAATTTACCCTCTTCGATTTGCGGAGTGATTTGCTGATGATCTGATAATCGTGTGACAACCCAATTGTTACCATTAAATTCAATTTTATAATCCGAAGCTTTTACTTCAGTCACAGCGTTAAACTCGATCTTAGCTGTGGCATTGCCTTGATTTTTCGTGTTAGTAACGCAACTAGGATGATTATAATCAAATAACTTTTCACCCTGATTACCATTAATATCCACACCAGACATATGCACTTGATTAAAACGTTCAGCTAAATTTAGCGCAATTAACCCTAATTGATTGCGAGCCTCGGTTAACGGTCCTTCACGAAAGGTTAATAATCCATTTAATGTGCCAGATGTAATGTTCTGACTGGTCAGTTCTTGAGTTGCACCTGAATGATGCGTATAAATAATGGTATTTAATGAAGGATCGTCTGCTGAAGGTTGTACCGATAATAAGTTAATCGAAGAACCTTGAACTAAATTTAAACCATTTGCCAGTGAAAGATTATATTGTCCATTTTGCTCAGTAACAGTAATGCCAATAATTTCGCTTAATTCATTAACCAATTGATCGCGTTGGTCAAGTAATGCATTAGGCGCAAGTCCACCACCTGCTGACTGTAGTTGTGAAATTTTTTGGTTCAGTTCAGCAATTTGTTGGGTATAGGTATTTACCTTATCAACATTATTGCTTAATTCAGTATTAATATTAGCAATTTGATTTTTCAAATTTGTTTCTGTTTTATTAAACTGACTGGTTAACGAAGTGAGATCACTAATCACCGTTTGTTTTGTTGAGGCATCCCCCGCATTTGAAGCAAGTTTATTTAAACTCGCAAAAAGATTGTTAAGCTGTGATGAAATACTATTATCATTTTCTGCTAATAAATTATCTACTTTGGATAACTCACCGTAATAAGATTTAATAGAACCATTTTGTGATTGTGATTGGCGTAGTTGACCAACGACAAAATGGTTAAAAGCACGATTAACGGACGATACACAAACACCATTGCCCACAAAGCCAAAACTATGCTGAGTGCCATTGGCTTGGCGTAGAATTTGCTGTTGACGATTGTAACCTGTTGTATGCGCATTACTGATATTATTGCTAATTACATTAAGCATATTTTGTGCTGCATTTAATCCACTAATACCCGTATTCATTAATGAATTTGCCATAAAAACCCCTCAATATAGTTTTAGTTAATAACATCAATAAAAAAAGTAAGTTATTTTTATATCGTCTTTATTTTTGAAAACTTTAATAATTTTTGTGACAGCTGGGAAAATTTTTTAATTTGAGTCCTCAAAAATGATATAACGTATCTTTATAAATCATGTTATTTGATTTTTTATTCAGATTTAATTTGTTGTGATTGCCTTAAAAAATTGATGCCGGTCATATTATTTTCTTCTTCAATATACTGTTGTGCTGTTTTATTCAAAATTAAAATACTAATCCGGCGATTCGCATCTTTACTATAGTTAGCATTATTTAGACTAACGGTGTCAGCTAATGCAATAATGCGAATAATCTTACTTGAATCTAATCCGCCAGCAATAAGCTCTCTCCTTGATGCATTGGCTCTATCGGCAGATAGTTCCCAATTACTATATCCTCGATCGCCCGTTGTATATTGGCGTTCATCCGTATGGCCTGACAAGGTAATTTTATTGGGTAATGAATTGATAATTGGCGCTAATGTATGCAAAATTTCTTGCATATTGGGATCAATAGTTGTGCTACCAACATCGAACATGGGTTTATCATCAGAGGCTAAAATTTGAATCCGTAACCCCATTTCCGTTAATTCAATAATAAGATTAGGCGCTAGTTTTTTAAGGCGATCATCAATTTCGAACGTTTCATAAATCTTACGTGCTGCCTCAATCATCTGTAATCTTTCAAGTTGTTGTTTTTCGAATTCATCTTTTGATGAATTTAAAACATGACTTTTTTCTTCGCCAAGTTGTTTACTCACATCATCACCGCCACCAGGAATGGGGCTTTCACTATCACTAATGTTTTTACCACCATTGTAGCCAAGAATTAAGGGGGTTCTAAAGTACTCAGCAATGCCTTTCAACTCTTGAGGTGTGGATGTCGAAATTAACCACATCACTAAAAATAGTGCCATCATCGCAGTCATAAAGTCGGCGTAAGCGATTTTCCACGAACCACCATGATGCCCACCACCATGCCCCGATTTTTTTTTGACAATTATTCTTATAGATTTATCTTTCATTATTCGCTATTTGGATTCGTATTTTTATCTTTAACTTCTTGTATGTACTGTTCTAATTCAAAGAATGACGGTCTTTCATGCGAGAAAAGCGTTTTTCGGCCAAATTCAATACAAATTTGCGGAGCATAATCATGCATATTGGCGAGCAGAATCACTTTTGTGCACTCTAATATTTTGACCATATCGGCATTTCTTTGCTTCAATAACGATGCTAATGGTGAAACAAAACCATAGGCAAGTAAGATACCTAAAAAAGTGCCGACCATAGCATGCGCAATGAGTTCACCAAGTTCACTTGCAGGTCTATCTGCTTGTGCAAGTGTATTAATTACGCCCATTACAGCTGCAACAATCCCAAATGCTGGTAAGCCATCACCAATACCTGAAATGGCATCTACAGGCTTTTCAAGTTCATGAACAAATGTTTCAATTTCTTCACTCATTAGTGTTTCGATTTCAAATACATCCATATTGCCACTAATCATTAGTCGTAAGTAATCAGTGATAAAATCGCAGATTCTAGGGTTATTTAAAATAAGCGGGTACTGCTTAAATAAGTCACTTTCATGTGGATTATCAATATCGGCTTCAATCGATAACCCCCCATTTTGCCGAATCTTCGTCAAAATGCTATACATTAAATTAATCAGTGTTAGATATAAGTTTTTATTATATTTAGATGTTTTAAATAATTGCCCTAAAGATTTAAGTGTTGCTTTTATTGTTTTTTGTTCATTACTGACAATAAAAGCACCAATCGCAGCGCCACCAATAATCAATAATTCAAGTGGTTGAAATAGTACGGCTAAATAGCCCCCGCTTAGTACATAACCAAGTAGCGCCGAGGCGATAACGACAATATACCCTATAATGATTAGCATTGACTTTCTTCTTTCTCCATGAAATAACAGTAAACTTGCTGAAATATTTCTAATTTTTTATTTACGCAGTTATCCGTGTGACAACCGATGAATTTAAATTGCTCAACGTTGATAACACTTTTAGGCATTTTTCGTTATTTTCTTTTAGTGTTTTATTATTCTTATCCGCTCTTGACGGTGGTTGGCATAAACTGCAAGTAAACGTGTTTTGTGGATGATAAGCATGCGTAATAAATAGCCCTCCGCATGCCGTACAATATGATTGTTGCATGATGTTTTTTTCGACAAATTTGACTAAGATCCAAGCTCTGGTTAACCCTAAAACAGGTTCATCTTTATGTGAAACTTGGCATTGTTCTAAATAAAGTTGATAGGCTTTTAAAATAGTTTGAATGCAAGACTTCAAGCCATTTTTAACTAAAAAAGAGTAAGCGTTATAAAAAATACTGGCATGGATATTGGATTCCCATGTCATAAACCACGAGGTTGAAAAAGGCAATAAACCTTTAGGTGGCGGGCAACCTTGAATCTCTTTATAAAGTTTTATAAGCTTATTCCTGCTTAAATTAGTTTCGCTTTCTAGCATTTGAATTCTTCCGCCAAGGGAAATTAATTTGATAGCAAGTTGGGTTTCCTCATGTTTTTGAATAATACTTGTACCTGACATCTTGATTCCTTAGCTATTTATTGATTGAATCTAATAGCAAACTTGATAAAAGAATGCCTGTATGCATCTGTTTAATATCGCCAACGCGCGATTCTTCTGTGAGTTTTTTCATCATTTCTGCATTTTCGAATCGTAGCTGAAATGTTAATTGATTGGTTTCTGATAAAACCAACATTTGCGAGGTACTTAAACAACTCAGAATATCGGCCGTTTCTTCATCAATACCCAATCGATACATTGCCATAACTTTATCTTTTTCAAGCATTCGCTGGCTTAACAGCAGCGTTGATAGATTTAAATGATGTATACATTTAAGAATATCGTCATCTAGTATATTTCCCAATTTAGCCACCAATCTATATATATTTTATTCGCATAAAAAAACGAATAATCAGTAAAATTAAAGTCAAATATTTTTTTATGTGCGTAAAGTTACATTTTTAAACGCAAAAGGTCAATAAAAAAATTATTTCAATTTATTTTCGATTGATTACGGTTTATTTAATTTTTTTATTATTTCTAAAAAATAACTTTACTTCGTATCCGCTTTATTGCTTGGCTATGTAATTGGCTAACTCTTGATTCACTAATATCCATTACTGTACCTATCTCTTTTAAATTGAGATCTTCTTGGTAATAAAGTGATAAAACAAGTTTTTCTTTTTCTGGCAAATTTTCAATTTGTTGAATAATTGTATTACGGATTTCCTCATCGATTATTGCTGAAAAGGGATCATCATCTTCTTGATATTCAATAATGGCATCAATGTTATCTCCCAATTTTTTATAGATTTCATCATATGAGCATATCTGGCTACTATTTGAATCTAATAAAATTTTACGGTATTCATGAATAGATAATTTTAAATATTGAGCAATCTGATAATCGTTAGGTGCTATACCTAGCTTTTGTTCTAACTCATTCATGGCCGTTGTGACATCTTTTATTTTTTTACGCGTTTGTCTTGGTAACCAATCACGGCTGCGTAGTTCATCAAGCATTGCGCCTTTAATTCTTGGTATAGCAAAAGTGGCAAAAGTATTGCCTTGAGAAATGTCAAAACGTTTGATTGTGTCTAATAAACCGATATAGCCAACTTGTAATAAATCATCAAGTTCAACTGTTGCCGGCAAACGAACCGCTAACTTTAAAGCTTCATTACGAACCAGATGAATATATTGTTTCCAATCGATTTGGTTTATGACACCTTGTGAGTTATATAAACTATCATCCATTATTGAACCAATGTTAAAAAAAATGCTTAACAGTATTATGACGATAGTTGATGAATTTAATGGGCAGAATAAAGGCTTAAAAATAGCTAATTATAATGATTAGTCATAACAGCATGGTTAAATGCCGTTATGACTATGAGGAATAACTCGAAATGATAATCCGAATTATTGCAATAAAGAAAGTACAGATTGTGGTACTTGGTTAGCTTGTGCTAATACTGAAGTACCTGCTTGTTGTAAAATTTGACCACGCGTCATGTTTGATACTTCTGTTGCATAATCAGCATCTTCAATACGGCTACGTGCAGAACTTAAGTTATTTACAGTATTGTTAATGTTAGTTACAGTTGATTCGAAACGGTTTTGCACCGCACCAAGTTGTCCACGTAATGCATCAATTTTTGATAATGCTGCATCAATTGTTTTTAATGGATCTTCTGTTGGTGAACTTGATACATTAAATGCATTTAAACCAAGTTCAGTGCTATCAATTTTTTTCAAATTGATTTCAATGGTTTCGCCGTCGTTTGCACCTACTTGAATTTTAAGTGTTTTATCTTCTGATAATACTTTAGAACCATTGAAATCAGTTTGTTTAGAAACACGGTCGATTTCATCTAAACGTTGATCGATTTCGTTTTGAATTGATACTAAATCACTTTCAGAGTTAGTACCATTGGCTGCTTGAACAGTTAATTCACGAATACGTTGTACGTTATTGTTGATTTCATTTAACGCACCTTCTGTTGTTTGTGCAAGTGAAATACCATCATTAGCATTACGAGCAGCTTGCGTTAAGCCTTTGATGTTTGATGAAAAACGGTTAGCAATTGCTTGACCTGCTGCATCGTCTTTTGCGCTATTAATACGCATACCAGATGAAAGACGCTCAATAGATGTACTAAGAACGCTTTGAGAATTGTTAAGGTTATTTTTTGCCATTAAAGACATAGTATTAGTATTAATTACTTGTGCCATTTTTATCTCCGTTAATATAAATAGTAAAATCAACGATATATCGAAATTTAATTCAATACCTTTGCTGATAAATAACTTATCGGTAATAAAATTGGGATCTTTAATTTTTTTAATGATTCTCTTTTTGTAAACAGCAAATTTAATCTAGAATATGATAAATATTGATAAATAAATCATATAATTAACTTATTTTTAAAATAATTTTTTAATGATGATTTTTTGTTCGCAAAACCACAGGTACCTTTATCCCTTAAATAAAAATTCCGCTAATGACTAAATTTTTGGAAAAATGAGCCGATATAAAAAATATTGAATAATTATGATAGGCAGATGAAATCATGGCAATGAGCGCATTGGGAATAGGTTCAGGGATCGATCTTGGTGAAATTTTAAATCAATTAGAAGCGGCTGAAAAGACACGCCTAACACCAATTACTACTCAACAAAAAGCGATTAATGCCAAAATTAGTGGTTTTGGTAAATTAAAAAGTGCATTAACAACATTTAATACGGCCACGGCAAAACTCCAAAAAAAAGAGTTATTTCAAAGTCGAACTGCAACAGGTAATGACAATTATTTTACGGTAAAAGCAAATAGTAAAGCCGTTTTAGGCGATTATGCGGTGACGGTTGATCAATTAGCAACATCGCATAGCGTTGCAACATCGGCAATCAATGATAAAAGTGCTCAATTGGGTAATGACAATCAAACAAGAACTATGACCATTGAACAAGCCAATGGTCATAAACTGAATGTGACTTTATCTAAAGATGAGACATCATTAGAGTCAATAGCAAACGCCATTAACAACGCCCAAATGATGAATGACGACGGCACAACAAGCCCTTCGACAATCAATGCGGCAATTGTTCGTTCGGGGGCAGATGGCTATCAATTAGTGATTACCTCGAAAGAAACGGGGGAACAACAAGCCATTACCTCTATTTCATCCGATGATGATAAGTTAAACAATATTATTGGATTTGACATTAATCAGGCGAGCAATAGTCCTATGGCTGAAGTTGCAAAAGCGCAAGATGCCAAGCTTTCATTTAATGGTATTGCAATAACCAGTGCTTCAAATACCGTTAAAGATGTAATAGATGGTGTTGATATAACATTAAAAGCAACCACAACAACCAGCCAAAACCTTACTATAACAGCTGATAACGAAAAAACAGAAGAAGCCATTAAAGAATGGGTCGAAGCATTTAATCAATTACAGTCAACAATATCAACGTTAACTAAATTCACCACAGAAGATAAAAATTCAAAGGAATTAAATAGTAGCAATGGTCCACTTGTTGGTGATGCGACATTACGCAATATTGACCAAAGTATCCGTTCTATCTTTGCCAAAGGACAATCGGGTGAATATTCGGTATTGGCTCAAATTGGTATTAATATGGACAAGAATGGCACGTTAACGATCAAAGAAAATGAGCTAAAAAAAGCACTGAATGAAAATAGTGATGCAGTGGCAACACTGTTTACAGGTGATGGCAAAAACACAGGGATTGCCAATGAGGTTTTTGCCAAAGTCAGTGGATTTATTGATAGTGATGGTATGATTGATTCGGCAACTAATGGGTTAAATACCACATTAAAATCATTAGATAAACGCCATGAACAAGTGAGTAATTCTATTGAACAAACCATTGAACGTTACCGAGTTCAATTTACCCAATTGGATATTTTAATTAACTCGTTAAATAGCATGAGTAATTATTTAACGACTCAATTTGATATGATGGCAAACTTAAAAAAATAGAGGGAAGTAATGTACAAATTAGGTTCTAAAGCCTATGAGCAAGTGAATTTAGAAACCCGTGTTAATCAGGCATCCCCTCATCAATTAATCGTTTTATTATTTGATGGTGCACTTAATGCAATAAAATTGGCTAGCTTGTATATTCAAAAGGGCAATATAGTAGGTAAAGGTAACGCAATTTCTAAAGCGATTAATATTGTTGATAATGGGCTTAAAAGTTGCTTAGATTTAGAAAAAGGGGGTAAAATTGCCGAAAATTTAGATCGCTTATATCAATATATTAGTCAACAGTTAGTTCTAGCCAATTTACATAATGATAAAGAAAAACTGCAAACCTGTTTCGATTTATTAAACAATATTGCCGAATCTTGGCGTGAAATTGCAAAATAAAAAAAGGATGATTATGCAAGGAAATAACTTATTAGAACAATACGAACAATTTAATTATGTTGTTGAACAAATGTTGATAAATGCCCAGAATGAAAACTGGGATTTATTGTTGAGTTGGCAGGCAAAATACCTTCAATTATCGAAAGGTATTATGTTGGTTGATGATTTTTCGAAAATTGAAAACATGCCATTGCAACATCAAGACCTGATTCGAATGTATATCAAAAATATACTTAGCTATCAGCAGCAGTTAACCCAATTAATAATTACTCGTCATTCTCAGCTTAGAGAGTTGATTGGCAAGCATGCTGATTATCAAACTAAAATCGGTAGCTATCAAAAAATTGCCTGTTTAATGTAAGTTTATGGATGCTTTGCTTGAATCTTATTCATCGATAGGAACCAAGCAAGCATCCCGTTAAACAGCCTTAATCAATATTGCGATTTAAAATAATTAAGTTGTAGAAATTCCTCGCATTGTTTACAGTCATTTGAGAAACCGGTGAAGTACATATGCTCATTTTTTAATATGTTATTAGCCATTTTCAGTTCTTTAATTTCTTTTTCTAACGCAATAATCATCTATTGCTAAGCCGTTAGCTCTCGACGGTTAGTTTTATTTGCGACTCGTTGCCTAATCCATTTATCTAGGGTTTATTTTCTTATTATTAAGTGGTTGGTAAGTTCACTTATAGAAAGGTGAGCATGAGATAACACATAATCGACTGATTGTCATTTGAATTCAACACTAAATTTTCTGATCATGATATTTTTCTCCTATAATTTTGTTTATATCATAGAGGCGACTTTTGTCCACTTTTTTGGTTAGGATCATTTCATGTCAAAAAAATATTGTAAATTGATAAAATAGGTGTAGCATTGTTGTACTTGAAAACTAGTTCAATGATACATTTGTGAAAGGTAATTATTCAGTTGTAGCTATATTAATTGGTGTATTTGGTTTTTCTTTGAAATCAATTTTTATAAAACTAGCCTACTTTGATGGGATAACTTCAATTTCATTAATGTTTTTCAGAATGATCTTTTCAATTCCATTTTTCTTTGTAGCATTTTTATTATTTAAAGATAATTTAATAAAAACGAGCATTCAAATTAAGCTCAAGATTTTTCTATGTGGCTTTTTATATTATATATCAAGCTATAGTGATATAACCGGTTTGGTTTATACATCAGTTAATATAGAAAGAATTATTCTTTTCACCATACCTATATTCGTTCTTTTTATATCTGTTATTTTCATGAAAAATAAATTTAATAAAAAAGTTTATATCCTATCTTTTTTTTCTTGGATTGGTGTTTCAATTGCATTCGTCAGTAATCAAGTTTTAATTGATAAAAATGTTCATTACATTGGTCCATTATTAATAGTTTTAAGCGCTATTACCTATGCTACGTATCTTATAATAAGTGGTGAAGTGATGAAAAAGATAGGATTTATTATCTTCAATTCACAGGTCATGATTGTAGCTTGTTTGCTTTCTCTAATTCCAATGATATTTGAAGTATCAGGAACAATAAATAACCTACCATCAATCAATAATTTTAAATACCCATTTTTATTAGCCATTGTTTCTACTGTCATACCATCGTTTTTCATGATGTATGGTGTTAAACACAGCGGTGCAGCAACTACTGCAATCATAAATAATATTGGCCCCTTTATTACAATGATTTGCGGTTATTTTTTCTTAAAAGAGTCAATTGGATTATTTGATGTAATCGGTATGTGTATTGTTATATTTTGCGTTATTTCCATTAATAAAATCAAATAAAAGTAAGGAGATGAATGTAATGAAAGGCATTATTATTTCTTCATCTGAAAGACGTTTCGGTGTTACTTCAAGTGTTTCAGAGAATGCTAAACTAATTTTTGAAAAAATGCAGGTTGAAATCGAAATTGTTTATTTGTGTGAAATGAATTTATCACCTTGCGATGGTTGTGGTGACAATAATACATCATGTAATACAAGAAAAACACCTTGCGAAAAACATGATGATATGCCAGCAATAATAGAAAAGATGGTTAATTCTGACATTATTATTTACGCATGCCCTGTTCATGCTTTTGGTATCAATCATTTAATGCAAATATTTTTAGAAAGAAGTGGCGTAGGTTACTTAAGGTATAAACGCCCATTAGTAAATAAAATAGCAAGTTGCATAATTGTAGGAAGAAAGTATCACCTTGGTCATGCTCATGACCAAATAATTAATAATATTTTATTAAATCGAATGATTATACCGGGTTCAGGTTTTCCTGTTCTAATTCATGGAGATGAAGAAACGAAAAATACAGCAGATTTAGAAGAAATTGTTGCTTTAGAGCAAATGATTGAACGGTTAGTTGAAATTTGTAAGTCAGTTAATTATGAACTATTAAAAAACAATTATTACAATGAAAGAGAACAATTAATGTTTAAGGAATCTCAATTATGAACAGTAAAATAGAAATAGAAAGCAGTACCTGTAATCTAGAATCAATACATAGTCCAATAGATATTTATGAATCACTGAGAAAAAAATATAAGGAAGAAGAAATCATCATCTTGGAGTCAATGAGCGGACCAGAAAAAGACTGTACACAATCAATAATTGGTTTCAATCCTATTATTAGTATTTTAGTTAAAAACAGGAAAGTTTCTATTACTGGTAATGAATTATTAGTGAAAAAAATATTAAATCATGAGTTAATTCAATCATATTCGATTAAAAATGAACAAATTGAAATTATAAATAATAGTGATGTAATTTCGATATTTAGAGCAATTGAGAGCATTTTTTCAATTACTTATTCAGGATTACCTGCTGATATTGCAGTTGGTTTCTTTGGTTATTTTGGTTATGACTCAATTTTCTTTTTTGAAGATATAGATCAAAAAATGCCAAGAAACAAAAGCTTTTCCGACATCAATATGACTCTATATCAAAATATTATCAATGTAAATTTGAGAGATAATAAAACAACGCTGACAATAAATAATAGTAAGAATGATTTGTTTCCTACTAGTAAAAAAAGCGAAATAGTTAATTTAATAGCAATATTGAATACTACTAAACATGATAATAATTGTGATGTTAACTATAATTATGAATCAATTCCCAGTGTTCAAAAAGAACTATATTTTAAATGGTTTGATAAAGCAAAAGGGCATATTAATATTGGCGATATATATCAAATCCAATTAGGACACGAAATAACTATTAAATCCAATATGCCTCCTTTTCAAGTTTATTTAAGGCTTAGAAAGTATAATCCATCACCTTATATGTATTTCTTTAAGACTTCGGAGGGGGTTTATATAATTGGTGCAAGCCCAGAGATGTTTGTTACATTAACAAAACATAATGACGTAATAATGAGACCAATAGCAGGAACAATACGAAATTCCAACGATCCTACCATTAAAGAAAATAATAGAAAAAAGCTGTTGTCAGATGAAAAAGAAAAAGCAGAGCATCTTATGTTAGTAGATCTTTGTCGTAATGATATAGCAAGAATTTGTGTACCAAGCTCACTGAAGGTAAACGATTTAATAGTAACTGAAGAGTATTCGCATGTAATTCATTTAGTTTCTGATATAAGTGCAAAATTAAAAAAGGGATTAGATAAATATGATGTTATAGAAGCAAGTTTTCCAGCAGGAACAATGACTGGAACGCCTAAAATCAGAGCAATTGAAATAATTGAAGATACAGAAATAAGTGAAAGAGGAGTTTACGCTGGTTGTATCGGTTTCTTAGGTTTTAATAATATTCTTATTTCGGCATTATGTATTAGAACAGCCGTATATCATGATGGACAATACTCAATTAGAGCTTCTGGGGGTATTGTTGAAGATTCTACTAATGAAGGCGAATGGAATGAAACTATAAGTAAATTAAGTTCAACATATTTTGCGATTACTAATAAGGAGTTAACAAGTGAAAGTTTTATTAATTGATGCGTATGATAGTTTTATATATATAGTTAAAAACTATATTGAAAATATTGGCATAAATGTTGATGTTATTAGAAATGATAAAGTTGAATTAACTTCACTGCAAGATTATCAAGCTATTATTTTAGGCCCTGGGCCAGGGCATCCAATTGAAAGTTGTTATATAGACATTCTTGGTGCAGCAGAGGGAATTTTGCCTATATTTGGAGTTTGTCTTGGAATGCAAGCTATTGCGGAATATTATGGCTTATCAGTAAATCCAGCAATAAGTAGACAACATGGGAAAACATCCCTCATTCGAAATGATATGAAAGGGTGTTTTACTAATTTACCATCTGAATTTTTAGTCACTCGATATCACTCACTTGTTGTTGACGAAAATCTGATTACTTCTGATACACCACTTGTGATTACTGCTCGGTCATTAAATGATAATTATATAATGGGGTTAAGGCATAAAAATTATTTGATAGAAGGTGTGCAATTTCATCCAGAAAGTATATCAACAGAATATGGGATGAATATTTTTGAAAATTTTTTTAGAAATATTGTTAATCAATGTTGATTAACGCAAGGGACGAAAACTGGGATTTATTGTTGAGTTGGCAGGCGAAATACCATCAATTATCGAAAGGTATTATGTTGGTTGATGATTTTTCGAAAATTGAAAACATGCCATTGCAACATCAAGACATGATTCGAATGTATATCAAAAATATACTTAGCTATCAGCAGCAGTTAACCCAATTAATGATTACTCGTCATGCTCAGCTTAGAGAGTTGATTGGTAAGCATGCCGATTATCAAACTAAAATCGGTAGCTATCAAAAAATTGCCTGTTTAATGTAATTTTATGGGTGCTTTGCTTGAATCTTATTCATCAATAGGAACCAAGCAAGCATCCCGTTAAACAGCCTTAATCAATATTGCGATTTAAAATAATTAACTCTTTGTTTTTTAAGTGATTGTCTTTTTCTTTTCCATAAAAAACAACAGTATAATTGGCATCTTTGGTTTTGACGATCTCACTAATGATTAATTCTTTTGTGGATAATTTAAACACTTCTTTTGAGTATAGGTTTATATAGCAACCTACGGTTTCCTGAGAAAAGGCTTCGATCACCTGATTATTTTGAATTGTAATCCACCCATTGCCGATTTCATCTGTGAATCGCATAACAAACGTTTCTGCGGCGATTTTTATCGGTTCCCAAATAGAATAAATTTGTCTTTCCATATCGAGCAATAGATTTTGTTCGATTTTTCCGTTGGGTAAAACATTGATTAAATAAAACTTACCTTTTTCATCAATATTTAAAAGACTCGATGTATTAGAAAAGCTTAAGTTCAATACGCAAGTTAGATAAAAACGCTTTCCTGTATTTATATTTCTTGACTGTAAAACGCTGCCCATTTCATCAACTTGACGATGTAACCAACCATTGTCAACCCAAGCAAGTAGATGAATTTGATTATTCAATGAATCAATAAATAATTTGTTATGCTTTGGAAGCGGAATTTTATTGGTATAGGTTTTTTTTATATCATCATTTTTAAATGCAACTGCAATCAATTTATCTGGTTTTGTCTCTGAAAAAATATCAACATAATGGAAAATAGAAAAATCATGATATATTCCCTTAAAATCACCGACAATAGGGCGTTTATGTAAATACCCCAAACCTAGTACACAACTCACGTAGAAAATCATGCTGCTTGTTTTAGTGTTTTATACTCAATCGGTGTCATGTTATTTAACGCCTCATGCGGTCTTTCAGTATTATAAATCGTTAACCATTCTTCGGTTATTCTCCTTGCTTGTGCTAAGTTGTTAAAAAGATATAAATCGAGTACTTCAGTACGATAGGTACGATTAAATCGTTCAATATAACCATTTTGATAAGGACTACCGGGCTGGATATAATCAATGTTTATACCATGTAACTTTGCCCAGTTTATAAAGGTTTTTCCTGTAAATTCTGGTCCATTATCGACCCGTATTTTTAATGGATACCCATGATATTCAGCCAGTTTATCTAAGTAACGGGTAACTCTCCCTGCCGGTAAGCTTACCGCAATATCAATGCCTAGCGCCTCACGATTAAAGTCATCGATGACATTGAATGTCCTAAAGCGACGTTGATTACCACTAC
>NZ_JBXSQI010000034.1:0-15517 GCF_057063565.1 Gilliamella sp. X-57
GATATAAATGCCTGTTCATCGTTTTGTCCTTATTTTCATTACCTTAATTATTCTAGTGTCTCGATAGCTTTAACTACTCTATATTCTTGATGCTAGATGTTAATAATTCCAGTTTACGTTAAACCCTTTGATGATGTAAGTTCTTAAACCCTTGCTCTATATCGCATAAATCGAGCATTTGGGTTTTTCTTGCTGACATAACACTATCACATTCAATTAATTCAACCTGATTAATATTGAAACATAATAACTCAACCGGAAAGTCTATCTGTCCAGTTGTCGTGCTTGGTAGTAATAAATGAATATCAGGTGAGATGGGATTTAACGAATCTTGCAGAGCTTTTTGACGTTCTTGCTGGTAGATCAACAGTGTTTGTGTTGACAAGGGCTCGGCTAACACGATAGTGACGGGATAGATAACAAAGGCTAAACTTAATAGAAATTTTTTCATCACAACGCTTCAAAGTCCAATTTTCACCCAATTATTACATAAAATTTGCGCAAAAATACTAAACTGAAACGGATCAAATGTCTATATAAAAAATAGACAACTTTTATTATATAATAATTTTTTATATTATTTTTAAAGATATTTTTATTACTTATTTAGTTTGTATTTTATGATTTTTATATAATTTAATCACTTTTACATTCTCAACATAAGGAAAATTGCAATATTAAAATATTGTTGAATTAGCATTATAAATTTATAGCATGCTAGACAACAATCTTTATATGCTTTAGTTACAATCAATAAATTATTAATAAAAAATTTTTTATTATTTAGATTTTAATGCCCTGCTACTTTCGAGAATAAATTAATAATCACCACACCAAACATAATAAATCCCATGCCGATTAGCGCAGCGAGATCCAATGATTGTTTTAAGAAAATCCAAGCGATTAAACTGATTAGTACAATCCCGATTCCAGACCATATTGCATATGCAATACCAACAGGGATTGTTTTTAATGCTAATGAAAGGAGATAGAACGAAGCGCTATAACCAATAATAGTAATAATTGAGAAAATAAGATTGGTAAAACCATTTGATAGTTTCAATGAAGATGTCGCTATCACTTCACAAATAATTGCAACAAACAGTAATAAATATGAATTCATCTTAATGCCCATAATCGTTAAATTAAAAAGCTAATTTTCTAAAATCGACGCTGAATCCTTTAGATTAACCAACTTTAATTAACTGCATAAACGTTAATAGATAAAGCCAATATTTTCGTGCCTTATTTTTGCATCATTAATTATGAATCAAAGGTAAAATAGATAGCTATTAACGCTTGAAAAGGAAGATATTAATGGTGGGTTGTGAGGGCATCAGTTAAATAAATAACTGATTGATTATAATTAACTTATTTCAACAACCCATCAATCAGTATACAAATACGTATACAAAATATTTTCCACTTTTGTATAATTATACCATTTTTATTATACATAAAAAAGTACATTATTATTACTTACACACGCTCAAGTACACGTACTTAAACAAAAAACAAAGACTATATACATATTTTTTGTATATTTTTAATGTTTACTTTTTTAACTTCTTCTTTATTACTACTTTCTTTTTTATTTTTTAATAAAAATATATCATCTTCTATTTTTAAAGTAGCATATTCGTATAAATTACTTATTTCATCAAGTTTACAATATGTATTAACATTCATATTTTTACATATTTTAATGTTATTTTTACAACTAAAATACACAAATAATTCAGCATTTTTTATACTTACATTAAAAAATTTTTTTATTAATTTTTTAGCAAAATACGCAGTTATTTATAAACCTTTTTTTCTTTCAATCAAAATTATAGTATAAATTATATTCAATTGTTTTCTTTTTGCGTTTAAACCCCGTTTTACACCCCCCCCCCATTTTTTTAAAAAATTTTAAATCAAAACCAATACATTCTTTTTTACAAAGTTTAAAATAATGTTTAAGTTCTTCATATTCTCTTTCCCTTTTTACTAATTCAGCAATTTCATTATGTAATTTTTCTAAATTTTTATTGTAATCATCATATTTAATATCATCCATATTTTACCTTGTTATTATTATTTGTCTGTTTAAGTACATGTACTTAAACAGGAACTTATTTATATAATATATGTAAAATATTTTTAATTATATCAATAGCTAATATTATGTTTTTTAATGTTTTTTAGGTAATTGGAAGGTAAATTGACTGTTCAAGTACGTGTACTTAAACAGTAGGCTAAAAAGCACTTAATAGTGCTTTTTGTATATTTAAAGAAATAAACCATTTTTTACATTATTCATATAACCACTTGATTTATTTGTTTTTTGTTGTTTTTTTTTGTAGATTTAGTTGTAGATCTAGTTTTACACTCTTTATTATTACTACTATTTATTGCTACCAATTCTTTATCTTCTTCTAATATTTTTTTTGATTTAATACTAAAAGCAATAACATCATCATCTATCTTATAACTAATATTTAAATCACTTTTGTCGTTTAATTCTTTTACTGCTTTTTCTAAAACTCGCTTTTTTAAGTCAAAAAGTCTTGTATATTTATCATCAAGTAATAATATTTCTCTAAGTTCGCTAACTTTAATATTTCTACTTTTTATTACTTTATATTGTGCCAATAATTCATACAAACGTATACTATATACACTTTTAAATGTACTTATATTACTTAACTTATATTTAGTAAATTTGTTTTTTAAATCAAACAGATAAGGAATTATTTGATCTGAAAAAACTAATTCCGCAGTTGCTTCATTATCAAAATAAGCTTTTGCTTGTAGCCATCTAAATGTAATTTTTTTTGAATTATCTTTTAAAATTATAGACTTATTATATAAGTCATCTAACCCATCTTTAATCGCTTTATATATACTGTTTTTATCAATATTTTTAAACTGTTCAGCAAATTCGTTTGCTTTTATAACAACTGTTTTATTGTCAATGCTGGCGGGATTTAACTTACTAATAGCAAACAATATTATTCTTTGCTCTGCTAGTGTTAAATTATAACTAGCACTTACTAAATCATTACTTTTATATACTATTAAATCGCTCATTATTATTATTATCTCCTTTATTATTATATTTATAGTTATTTATTTAATTAGCTTTTGCTTTTTGTCAATACGCATACTTTAAAAATAATCGTTTTTTATAAAATAATCCAAAAAAAATGAATATTTTTTTAACATTCGTTTTGTCGTTCAACATTCTTTTTGTCGTTAGCTAATTTTGTAATGTGTTGATATTATTGATTAATTTAGCTAAAAACCAAGCCGAAAATAGGAAAATAGTAAAATAATAAAGTAAAACAAGAATAATTTTAATAAAGATTTTTAAATCAATAAGCTAAAAAAATGTTTTGGAGAGGGATTATATGTATGTGCTAAATATAAGTTATTTGTAAAGTACATAAGTAACGTGCTATAAAAAACAAAGTGATTTTTATGATTACTAACTATATAATTTTTTTATGGATTTAGTATTGACAATTTAAATATATTTACTATAAGTATAAGTGATAATAATTTTATCTCTCAAACTTATTATTATTATGATAGAAAATATGCTTTTTTTAACCAAAACCCTTTTTTTTAAAGGGTTTTTTACCGTCTAAAATAAAACAAACCTTTTAAATTATCACTTTTCCACAAAAAATACAATAAAAATAAGCTCAACAGCTCAATAAATAATCAATCAGTTTTGTCTTTTTTAAAAATAACAATTATATTTCAAGTATAAACTTTTATTTATTACAAATAAAAAAATTAATAATCATAACATATAAAAGTTTAAAAAAATACAATTAATAGCACAAAATACTAAAAAACTAACTTTACAATTTAACCAAATTTTATATAACTATAAGCAAGAAAACAAAATAATGCAACTAAAACAAAAAGTTACGCAGTTTTCTAAATAATAATAATTAATATAAGGAATTGAGCTATGTCAAAAAAAATAATGAAAGTTAAAAAAACAACTAAAAAAGCAACTAAAGCAGTAGTAAATAAATTGATTGATATAAAAATTAAAGTAAAAGAAGATCTAAGCAGAACAATTGGTGCGTTAAGAATAGCAGGTGTACCAATTGCTTACACATACAGCAACAGATCAAATGCTCGCGTTTGCCCAAAAATCGAATTCATCAAATCTTACCCTTACTCAAGTGGCTCGCGAAGATATCATGAAGTCGTTGTTCCAGCAGGCTCTGTTTTTATTATAAGAGATTTTGAAACAAAACAACTTAAGTATTTAAAAAAATGGATTAATGAAGAAAAAATTGAATATTCAAGAGTTTACAAAAAAAGAAATTCTGCGCAAACACAAGAAACACAAGTAATGCAAGTAGAAGAAAAAGTAGAACAAGCGCAAACACAAACAGCAGAATTAATTCAAGTTCCACAAGTAAAACAATCACAACAGCAATTACAACAAGTAGTAGTACAAGCAACAACAACAGAAATTATTTAACAACAATAAAAGCCCCAGTAATGGGGCTACTAATAAGAATTAAGAAGAATTCAAAGAGGTAAGCAATGAAAATAGAAAATTTAATAAATGATATAAAGACATACAACAGTTTAAAAGATAAAGAAAATCACAGTGTTAGAGAATCAAATATATTAGAAAGTATAAAAAATACAATAAATATAAAGCTATTAAGTTTAATAAATTTCATAAACGACAATGATTATAAAATATACAAAATTGACTTAGTAAACTTAAACAAAGCTAAAAAAGAAGATAATTTATTACTTTATATTAATGTTTTATATAACATTATTTTAAAAAATAGCAGAGTACATTACAAAGCATTAAATAAAAGTATATAAACAACAACAAAAAAAAGAGGAATAAACAATGGAATATACAAAGTATAAAAATCAAATAGATACGTTATTAGCACCAGAATATAGAATTACAACTATAAATAGGGCAAATAATTATGTTAATACAAAAATATATAGTAGCAAAGAAATTAAAGAATTTAAAATATACAATGAGTTATATAATTTAAATAAAGATGGTTCAGATATTTATATAACACCTTTAAGCAATTATTATTATTATTTAGTAATTGATGATATAAAAAGTGACGAAATGGTAAATGAAATAAAAATGGAATTTAGAAAACCAATTTTGCATTTAGAAACTTCAGAGAAAAATTATCAATTTATTTATATAGTTAGCAAAAGTGAAGCAAATCAAAAACTTGCCAATTTTTTTGTTAAAGCAATTAATAAAAAGTATGGCGATCCTAATTTTTCAGGTGCTGTACATGCATTTCGAGTTGCTGGATTTAGAAATAAAAAAGAAGAAGAAATGATTTTTTAGTTAAAGCAATAGAAAAAGATGATATACGTTTTAAAGTATTTAATTTTCCAAAAATTATGTATAGAAATGAATATATTCATAATTGCATTAAAAATCCAGACGTTTTACTTACTACAAATAACAATACTAATAATAATGATATCGAAATTAATGAAATAAAACAAGCAGATAGAAATAGTGAAGAATATTTAGAAATTAGTAGATTTTTTAATAAAGAAAAAAATCGATTTATAGGTTTAGCTAAAAAACAAAAATGGACTTTAGATGATAGTGTAATTGATTTTAACGCAATAAAAAACACACTGAATAAATATTCAGAATATAAGAATATTTGCTCAGCAGTTTTAGATGATAATAAAAGAGAACACACAGAAGATTACACAATTCGCACAATAAAAAAAGCTTTGGATAAATTAGAAGAAGAACACAAAAAAGAAAATAAAAAAGGTTTTGGTGTATAAAAATTAACCTATTTTTAAGTAAAAGCCCCAATTTTTTTGGGGCTTTTTTATTATTAGTACAATATAGTAATATTTTTTCTATATTTATTAATAACACTATTATTATAGTTAAAATCAAAATTATAATTTTTAGTGTGTTTTATTTTGTGTGTTGCCGTTGCTTCAAATTTCCTACCTCCACCGCTACCGCGTTGATAATTTCCATAATACGTTTGTGACTTATCAACTCTATGCCCCAAAAATGCCGCGATTGTATCTTCATCTGTTTTTGCCCGTTTCAAGTCACTAGCGACTTTATGACGAAAACTATATAAACTTACAGCAGTTCCATATTTTCTGTAAAAAAATTTGCTCAAGCTTTTGTATGTTTTTTCATCTTGCTCTATCTTGTAAACCCCACCATTTCTAAGCTGTTGCCTAAACACATTTTTATAAAATTCTTTATGTAATTCGTTATCTTTTTCCAGTGTTGTAGTACAAACTCGAACATTCTGCCCGGAATGTTTCCCAATTTTTGCACCGCTTATAGTTGCTTCAATTACATTTTCTCCATTTTCATCTTGTTTTAGCTTTAAACTAACCCCTTTTTTGAATTCAGCAGGTCTTAATCCAAAAAGTTCATAAACTATTAAAATATCTTTATATTTTTTTACACAAACTTCATCCATGTTTTTTAATATATTTTCAAGTTTAGGCATTTTATTTAGCGTTTTTCTTTTACTGTTTACTCTTTCAAAAATTACAGTTTCTTTATTTAGCTCAAAATTGTCTTTTAAAATTATTGCTAAAT
Source organism: Gilliamella sp. X-57 (assembly GCF_057063565.1). Lineage (NCBI taxonomy): Bacteria > Pseudomonadati > Pseudomonadota > Gammaproteobacteria > Orbales > Orbaceae > Gilliamella > Gilliamella sp. X-57. The sequence goes on from NZ_JBXSQI010000034.1 coordinate 6,608, forward strand.
CAAAAGCTTGATTAGTTAACTCTATCATTTCATTAGTTTTTTTGTTTTTTCGTGCGTAATCAGATTTTTTTTGTAATTCTTTAATTTCGTTAATTAATCCAAATTTTAAAGAACTTCTATACAAATCATAAGTTGATCTCGTTTTTGCTTTATGTAGCAATAAATTAATTTCTGATTTTTCAACATTTTTATTGTTATTTATTAATCTGTTATATACTTTTAAATAAGTTTCATAAGTTGCTTTATTGCTTGTATAATGTTCATTTAATTCATTCAAAATCTCATTAATTTTTTTGTTTTTACAAGCACCAATTGCTATGTTTTCTAATTTTACTTGTTGCTCAATTTCACTTAAATATTCATTTTTTAACTTGTTTTGTAATAATGTAAGTTTCATAATGCCCCCTTAATTTATTATTATTTTTCTTAATTTTTGTTTTGCTTTTCTCGCTTTTTTACTCAAAAGCGCAAAGCCAAAAATTAAAAAATCCAATTGTTTTTAGTGATTTGTTCACTTCGTTTTTAAGCTTTTATGCTCAAAAACTCATCTCAAAAATCCCTAAAAATTCCATTTTTTAATGAAAAAAATTGGGGCATATTCACTTTTTTTTATTTTATTTTTTTATATTTTTGCTTTTCGCCCAAGCTTCAAATCAAAAAAAATAGAAAAATTAAACGGCTAATTAGTTAATTAAAAAATTGCTTTTCACTTCGCTCAAATCAATTCTTTTAATTAACTAACATTATTCTATCTTCGTTAAGTTCTTCACTTGCTCGTTCATCTCAAAACTCGATACAATAATGGGGCAATTTTGGCTCATCGCCAATCCGCTATCTTTGCTTTTCGCTTCGCTTCAAATCAAAAATAGCAGACCATTGCCCACATTATTTAGACAATTTTATTGTCCAAATGAATGTATGTTTTGTGTACAATTAATTTGTCCAATTAATTAGTCCACTTTGATTATGCCCACTTCTATTTATTTAATCAGTTTTAGCGTTTTGTCAACTGCTAAACTGTTACTTTTTATTAATTTTTTTCACAAAAATCGATGCTATTCGCATCAATTTTTCACCTCAAAATTAATAAAAATCCATAAATATTGGTGGGCATAATTCAAAATTTAAGCTATTTTTTTTAATTAAAAATAGCTTTTTTTTGCTTATTTTTTTAAAAAATTTTGGTGAAATTTGCTTATTTTGTTTAATCAAAAATCAGTAAAATTTGAAAAAACTAATTGGTTTTTTTTTTACAAAAAAACACACAAAATAAATAAATTAAACACACAAAAAAAAGAGGCTTTTAACCTCTTTTTTATTTAGTGTTTAAATTATTTTTTAGTATTTCTGTTGTTGTAATTTATCAATGTTTCATCAAGTCCATGCTCTCTAGCTTGATCTACTGGTAATTGTTTACCTAAATCTTTTGCTTGTTGCATATAAGCATTCGCTTTTGTTTTATCACCTGCTTCAAAAGCAAGCTTGGATAATGCTAATTTACTATTTGCTTGTTGCGCTAAACTGTCGAATTCTTGTTTTGTAGCAGTTTCTTTATATGCATTTTCAAGCATATCTAAATCTTCTTTTTTATTCATTTTTTCTTGTTGTTGCGCTTGTTCTTTTTGTTGCATTTCAGCTTGTTTTGCTTGTTGTTTTTTGTTAGCAACAGCATTTGCTTTAAATGCATTTACTTTATTTCCTGCTCCTCTTGCTACTCCGCCAACTTGATCCATTCCAACTTTTGCCATTGCTGCTTTTGCCATCGTTGTATTTTGTGATTCTTTAGCATATGAAGCTAAACTTTGTCCCGCATTGACATTTAACCATTTCATAATTTCATCGGGAATAACATGTATTAAAGAAAATGATTTGTTTATAATGCTGTATAAAACACCGAAATACACAAATAAAATTGCTATAGTCTTAATTATGCTACCCCCCGCAATTCCAGTAAGCGCAAGCATAGCAGGGAAAGTTTCAGATAATAAACCACCTAAAATATTGAGCATTTCAATTGCGCAAATTAAACCAATAATCATTAATGTTGGGCGTAATGCAAGTGATAAAACTAATCCATATCCAGTACTTCCTTTACCTGTGAAACCATCTGCATCAGGTTGTAATTGTGTGACTACCCATAATGGGGCTGCTACCATTGCTTCTAGCACTAATATCATCCAGCCACCGATTATCCCCAACCACAACATATACGGCATTAATGGTAAAAGTACAGAAAGTGAATTACCAACCACCCAAAGACTCACAGAAATTGGCATAAAAGCAACAACCGCTATCAAAGCATTACCAACTATAGATCCTGAAAAAATACCAGCAACACCAGCTACACCCGCACTTACACTAATTACAATACTACCTAAATTTATTGCCAGATCACCATAATATTTTGCTATAGTAATTGGGTTTATAGATCCTGCTGAATCTTGCATCGTCTTAACTAAGCTGTGCGCAGAAGCATTACCATCCCAAAAAGGATTTATTGAAAATGAAAAAGTATTACTTGCTTCTTTATTTATACCATTAAAAATTCCTGTAATTGCTCGACTTCCTGCGTTGCCGTCTTTTTTGTCTTTTTGTTCATATTGTTCATATTTTGCTAATGCTTGTTGTGTTAGCCCATTGACATGCTTACTGTTAGCAGAACTCGCCTCTAAGTCGTTACTTGCCTTATTCATCACCGACGATAATTCAGTACCTTGCCAAAGTTGTTCAAAGCTGAACGAAGATTCAACACTTATTGGGGTTAAATTAGCTAATTGTCCTAAAATTTCTTGAATTTGAATTAAACGAATAGACCAAGATCCTGCCAGCATCCAGCCGTCCTTTTTCACAGAATCAGTAAAAGAACTCCAAGAATCTGTTTTTTTAAATGCTTGTTCAATTACAAAAGCATTATTTTTTTGTACGCATCTATTGCTTCATCAATTTTTGCTTGCAAATCAACATTATTAGGATTTTTATAATATTGTCTTGCTAGCAGTGACATATCAGAATGTAGTTTATTTAAAAAATACACTTGATTTTGTAATACAGTATTAAATAGCGGTGCTAAGTTTTTGTAATCTCCTAATTTTTTATCTAAATCATTGCTTTTTGTTTGTACTATGTAAGCACCACAAGCTCTTAAATCTCTACCAATTTTATAATTTTTATTGTCGATTTTTATTGAATTAGCCATATTATTTATTGATCCGCTAACGCCTGCTATTTGATCTGCTCCAAAACTTAAAAATTGAAACGGCAACTCAAAAATTTCTGGTTTTAAACTATAACCATAGTATCCGCCAGTACTTACGTAATTATATGATTTTTTATAAATTTCCTGATTAATTTGATTAACGTTAGATTTTGGTGAAACCCATTTGCTAGTTAATTCAACATCTTCTTTTCCAATTTGTTTATACAAATCATTTGTTGCTACAACGCATAAATTTGATAAAAAAACTTGTTTTGCTAACGTGTCGATTTTTTGGTTTGAAATATTTGGTACAACTACACCATTTGCTACCCCCATATTTGCCACATATTCTTGCCAGACATGAGACGCAGCCCCGATACTCATTTGAATAACCCAAAGCATAAACATTTGTATGGCACAAAAACCGCCAGACACTGGCACTAAAAAAGCAGTACTTGTAGCCATTCTGATTGGCAACCACATAACGACCATTTTTTACCTAAAATTTCACCGTCATGCGCAGTTGACATTGTTCCTGCCATTAACGTATAAGCAACAATAATACCACCCACCATTAATACGACACTATTAAAAGCTAACAAAGCCGCAGAAAGCGGACTTTTAGACATATCATCTTCAGGAAAATAGATATCCAAAAATAATTTTTTTGATATATCCGTGTCACTAATATTAAACAGATCTACATCTACTGCATTAGCAAACGCATTGCTAGCAAACATTAATAATAATGTTGTTATTAGTGTTATAAACACTAAATTCTTTTTATAAATACTAATATTCATAATAACTTACCTCTTTTTATTTTTATTATTTGTATAGTTTTTAACTACTTATAGTTACTTATAAAATATTTAAATAATGTCAACAGTTGAACTTCATTATTTTTATTAAAAAATTTAAAATTAAAAACTAGTTAAAGTATTGACATTATTAAAATATTTTATAAATAAATAATATTAATAATTTAAAAATGAGACTTTAAAATTAGACATTAAAAAAAGAGGTTAAGAATGGATAAGAAAACAAATAAATTTAGTAGTATAAAATACGATTTAGCTAGTAATTTTTTAACATTATTTTATGTATTAGCTACGTTTGTAATTGCTGTGTGTGTGTATTTTAATGGTACAAATATTATAAAGGTTATTACGTGGGATTGGTTCTGGTTATTTATCATTTGTTGGTCATTTTTATTTGCTGTGCCGTGTCAACTTTTAGCACATTTTACACTAAATATTATATATAAATCAAAGTGATATATTAATTAAACATATAAAAAAAGAGGTTAAAAACCTCTTTTTTTTATCTTGGTTCATTACCAATAGAGGGAGGAGGAGGAGGAGGATTTGATATTGTTTGAGAATTAGAACTACTAGTTGTTACGTTAGCATTTGTATTAGTAGTATTAGTAGTATTAGTAGTATTAGTAGTATTAGCAGTAATATTTTTTAACTTGTTATTTTTTAAAGTCTTTTTAATCTTTTTAAAAATAAATACTACAACACTAATTGTAATAAAATTAATAACAAAACTAAAAAAAATCCAGCCTATACTTATATGTTGTTTTGTAAATATAAAAGAAATAAGAAAGTTAACTGTTGTAATTATAAACGTTATTCTTGTTATTAAAAAAATCTTATCTATCATTTTTTACATATCCAATTTTGATTAAACACACTTAAAAAGGGCTAAAAAGTCCTTTTATTATTTTACATTTTTGGTCTTCTAGGTTTTATTGGTGAAACAGGTAGCTCATCTGGTTCTGGTTCTGGCATTGGCATCTCTATAATATCTATTAAAATGTCCCAAACTAATTGAATGCAAACAATATTTTGCGATTCTTTTATCCACTCCCTAATTTCTTCTATTAATTGTTCTAGTTCATTTTCTTCAGTTTTATTTAATTTATTTTTTGATTTTAATTCTTTTACTCTTACAACCTTTTTTATTATATAGTCACATGTCATTTTTTAACTCCTTCATTTTTAACTTAACTTGTTACTTTTTAAAAATTTTTGAAAGATTTCAACGATCAGTGTAGTTAATTATGATAGCTTTAATCTATTATAATTAATTATATTGATCTGTGAAATCGATCATACTATACTATACCTGAAGTAAAAATGAACAGTTTTTTAACAAAATATAGTTAAAAAAACATAATGCTATAATTAATTAAAAGTTGACAAAATCAGTGAAATCTGATTTAGAGTAAGAGGTACAGAATTATGTTATGGGGTTCAGCAGTTATTGATGATATTGCTAATCATTATGAAAAAGCACAAGAAGAACATAAGCAATTTATAGAAAAAATTAATAAACCTTTTGGCGATGGTATATCTTCATCAAATATTAATTTAAAAAGACAAATTAAAAAAAATAAACAAGATATTGCTAATTATAAATTAGCTTTGTCTAATGATACAGAGGTAATGTATAGATTGTTTATGCATAGAAATATTTTAAAACAATCTATTTATAACTTTTTAGAAAAAGTTGATGATAAAACTAAAAAATTATTTTTAGATACTTTAAATGAATTAAAAACAAAAAGCGAGCAACGTCAAGATTATAAGGAAAATTTATGGAATTGGGTTAATAAACCTAACTTTTCTCAAACTTTATTGAGAGATGTTCAAAATCCAAATGAGCTTGATTATACAGCAGCTTTATTGTTCCCAGATGTAACTAAAAAATAATCTTTAATAATAAAAGTTGATAAATTAAGTAAAATCTGATTTAAGGTAAGAGGTAAAGAATTATGCTATGGGGCGCAGCGGTTACTGAAGATATTGCTAATCATTATGCTAAAAAGAAAGAAGAACATAGAAAAGCATGTGAAGAAATGGATAATCCTTTTGGTAAAGGGATATCTATTGATAGTGCGATGTTAATTGATTATAAAAGACAAATTGATCGTTATAAAAAAGAAATTTATAATTATCAAACTCAAATTGCTAATTATAAATTAGCTTTGTCTAATGATACAGAAGTAATGTATAGATTGTTTATGCATAGAAATATTTTTAAACAATCTATTTCTAATTTTTTAGAAAAAGTTGATGATAAAACTAAACAATTATTTTTAGATACTTTAAATGAATTAAAAACAAAAAGCGAGCAACGTCAAGATTATAAGGAAAATTTATGGAATTGGGTTAATAAACCTAACTTTTCTCAAACTTTATTGAGAGATGTTCAAAATCCAAATGAGCTTGATTATACAGCAGCTTTATTATTTCCAGATGTAACTAAAAAATAATTATCAATAAAAAATTAAAAAAGATCCCACTAAAAGTGGGATTTTTTTATATTATTATAAAGTGAAAAGAAAAAGAGGGATATTCCCTCTTTTTTGTGTTAATTATCTAACTTGGGTTCATTACTACCTTTATCAACTAAAGGCGAACTTTTGTTTTGTCCATCACCCTTATCCACTAACGGTGAGCTTGAACCTGTTCCAGCACCATTCTGATTTGGCATACTGTTTTTAGAGTTTCCATTGTTGGTTATAGCATCAGTACCAGTATTTGGATTGTTAGCTTGGCTAGCATTTTCTGCTCCACCTTGTTGTGCTGTTCCTCCACTAATACCATTACCTTGAGCTGTTCCAGCAAATGCATGTAAAGTTGGTATTAATCCTGATGATTTTGCTTGCTATTTTATATCGTTGTTTTAATTATTTTTTTAATATTAACTTTACCATCTTCTTTTTTTTCTTTTTTTGAATTATTTGCTGTAAAATGATTTAATAAAAATTCATATTCAAATCGATTTCTATCTACAAATAAATGTCCTTTTATATTAATAGCTGTTAATTCAGCATTTGAGCTAATATTAATATTATGCTTTTTCATTATTTCTACAGCTTCGTAAGCAGGTATTAAATTATCAATATTGATACTTGCTAAACTTATAGTTTCTGTTGTTTCAATTTTATTTAAACTACTATTATAAAAACAAATAATTCGAGGTCTGCTATATAACCATTCTTTTACTTCTTCATAAATAAAACAAACCTTTTTTTTGCCAACTTGTATAGGTTTTGGTAATTGTAGTGTTTCATCTTTTAACCATCTGTATATTGTAGATTCATCACAACCTAATGCTGTTGCTAGCTGTCCAATACTTATTGTTTGTAATGTTTCCGCAAAACTTGATAATGTTGTTTTACTACCCATAAATACTCTAAGAATAATAAATATTACATTACAATATAATACTATAAAACTGAAACATTACTTACATTTTCTACATAATCGCCCCACCAACCCATCAATTCAAATCTTTTTTCAAGATATTGAGCATTGTTATAAGTAGCTCTTATAATATTTTTATCTACATGTGCTAACGATATTTCTATTAATTCTTGATGAAATTTTAAACTTTCATTTAAAATGGTAGAAGCAATAGATCTAAAACCATGCGCTACTAATTTATTTTTAAATCCTGCTCTTTTTAGCATTGTATTTACTGTTTCTTTACTTGTGTGTTTACTTTTATCATTTAAATATTTTCTATTTATAAATACATATTCAAAATTTGGTGGTGTTATATCCTTCATTTTTTGTAAAATTTTTAATGCTTGTTTTGATAAAGGCACTATATGTTCACGCCTCATCTTCATACTATTTGCTGGAATTGTCCAAATCGCTTTTTTTAAATCAATATCAGCCCATTTTGCTGTTGCTGCCTCCCCTGGTCTCACTAATGTTAATAATTGAAAATATGCCAATAACTTAGTTTGCTGAGTAGCAGGATAATCATTAATTACTTTTAAAATAACAGGTAGCTGAGCAGGTGGTAAAGTTGGCATATTTTTAGATCTATGCGTAGCAAATCTTAAATTTTCAAATTTATTATATTCAACAAAACCAAGATTTTTCGCATAATTAAAAACTCTACCTACAACTTGACAAACTCGAGCAACAAGATCAGTTTTGTTTTGATTAATCAAGGGTTGTAAATACTCTTTAAAATCAGCAGGAATTAACTCATTAACTGATTTATTAACTAAATTATTATGAATTAAAACGTGATTAACTATAATATTTTTATTTCTTCTGAAAGTTCCTTCAGTTATTTCACCTTTATCTAAATTAATTTTTTGATCGTCTACCCAGCTCAAAAAAACATTAATAAATTTTCTTTTTTCTTCTTTTTGTATTTGCTCTTCTTCTTTATCTTTGTAATTAGCAGGATCTGTTCCATTCAACAATAATTTTTTAAACTCATCCCTTTTTTCTCTTGCTTCAGCTAAAGAAATTAAAGGATATTCACCAAGACTAAGTTGATTTGCTTTTTTAGTATCAGGTCTTAAATATCTGAATCGCCAAATTTTCGTGTAACTATCCCCTAAAATAGTACAGCAAAAAAGTAGAAAATTCTCTATGATAAAAGTAAAGGGGATTTAATTATGAAAAAAATGACCGAACATCAGATTGTATCTATTTTAAAAGAAGCTGAAGCCGGTATTCCTGTCAAGGAGCTCTGTCGTAAATATGGCATGGGTAATTCAACTTTCTATAAATGGCGGGAAAAATATGGCGGAATGGAAACTTCAGACATCAAACGCTTAAAGGAGCTGGAGGCCGAAAACCGCAAGCTTAAGCAGATGTTTGCCGAACTGAGCTTAAAATCCCAGCTTCAGGAAGAAATTATAAAAAAGCTTTAGTGCCCACAAAGGCACGTAA
>NZ_JBXSQI010000035.1:0-11263 GCF_057063565.1 Gilliamella sp. X-57
ACTTTGACGGCGGATGGAAAAATTGTCAATACGGGGGCGATGCAGGCTCAGCAAGATATTCGCTTAAGCAGTCAACAGGACATTCGCAATAGCAAGCAAATTTACAGTCAACAAAATATCCACTTAAGCAGTCAAAAAGCCATTGTGAATGAGGGTTCATTCCTTGCCAAGCACGATGTTGTTCTTAAAGCCTCAGCGATAAATAGCACTAAAAATAGTACTGTGGCTGCGGGTATTGATGAAAAGGGAAAACTGACCGAGCCTGGTAATATTGATGCTACTGCCAATAGTATTGCATTTAATGGCAAAAACAGTGCAAACAACGCATTATCATTAAAAGCTAAAAACCGTCTTAATCTTGATGGTAGTCAAACGTATGCTAATGATTTAAATCTGACAGGCGAATCGATCTCGCTTAGTGGGGCGCAAGTCCAAACTGAGCAACAATTACGTTTAACTAGCGCTAAAACGATAAACACGTCTGACGCAACGATAAAGGCCAAAGAAGGCATAGCATTAACAACCAACGCACTCACGAGCAACAATAGTCAGCTTATTGCAGAAAACGACATTACACTAAGAGCCAATCATATAAAAAGTAATGCCGCTAAAATAAATACCAATGGTGCAATAATTATTGATGCTGATGATACTGAAATGCACGATGCCAGCTTAAGCGCTAAAGGTGCCGTTTCGTTGTCGAGCAGTGAGCTCAATGCGGATAACCTCGACCTTATTACCGAACAAACGCTACGTATTAATGCAAAAAATTTATCCACTAACCGAGCTAAGTTACAGGCTAGGAATGTGGTTGACATTAATGCCGATACTTATTTTGCGTATTTTTTAAATCTTATTACAACCCAACCTGTATCGATAAAGGCCAATCAGTTAAAACTGGATAAATCAAAAATTAGTGCATTAGGTGATATTACCGTGCAAGGTCGAGCGCTAAGCAATCGAGAGTCGATATGGTGGTCCGGTAATAACATTGACATTAAAGCAGATAATATCGAAAATGGCGCCAGCCAGATGAAAGCGGCAAGCTCAATCCATTATCAGTTTGATTATCTAAATAATGATAATACCGTATTATTTGGTGGTAAGCATTTAACTTTTACGGGTAATACGTTACATAACCAACAGGCAAAATGGCAAAGTGGTGATAACATCGTTGTGGTGATAACATCGTTATTGATGCTTCAACACGCTTTGATAACCAATCAGGTTTAATCGTATCTGGTGGTACCTTAACCATTAACACGCAAACTATGGCTAACGATGATGCTAAGTTAATTGCTCATGATACCTTAGATATCCATGCTAAACACTTAGCAAGCGATAACAGTATACTGCAAGCCGGCAATGCGCTTAATTTAGCCATTGACGAGCAAATTAATGCGAAAGGAGCAAGTCTACACGCTGATAATCAAATTGTTATTAACAGTAAAAAAATAGATTTAAGCCATGCTGCCATTGGTGCAAAAGGCGATATTTTATTAACAGGGCAACAGCAAATCTTAAATCACGGCGAACTATTATCGACTGGTCAAGTCCATTTTAACGCTACTACAATTGAGGCGGATGATGCGGTAGTAAAAGTAGCAAATGATTTAGCAATTAAGGCACAAGAATCGGCGGCATTCAATCGTGTACAACTTATCACCAACAAAAAATTGATAATTGAGGCACCACGGGCAAATACTGCGAATTCTACGCTCTATGCTAATGATGGTATGCAATTGCATTTTTCTCAGCTTAATAATCAGAATGCAAATTGGTTTAGTGGTGGTGTAATCAACTTATTGGCAACCGAGTTTAACAATCAAAAAGCAACCATTCAGGCTAAACAAGATTTAGCTATTGATGCTCAACAAATTAACAACAGTGAAGCAATATTATTAACTGACGGTAAACTTTCAATCAATGCTAATCAAATTGATAACACCGCAGCACAAATTCAAACAAAAGACGACATTCATATTAAAGCGAGCGATCAGTTAAAAAATGCTAACACTAAACTGATAACAGATGGCAATATTGAGATTGATACTGATAACCTTACTAATACCGATGCAAAATTTTTAAGTCATCAGCATATTGCTATTCGTGCGGCCAAGTTTCACAACGAGAAAAGCCTCTTTTTTGCTGATGGTGCCATTAACTTCATTAGCAACATAATCAATAACCAAGACAGTGAAATTAAGTCCAAACAAGGGATTGACATACAAACAGAATCTCTTGTCAGTGACCGAGCTGAATATGTTACCGAAGGTAGCTTGAACTTAGCGAGCAAAACAGCATCATTAAATCATGCAACTGTTGCCAGCAAAGGGGATATAAATATTCACAGTGAACAAACACTGTCCATACAAAAAGCACTGCTGGTTGCACAGCAAAATATGCAACTTAAAGCCAACACAATCAATAGCAGTGAGTCAAGCATAAACAGTTTAGGTGATATTGATATTACTGGCACACAACTGACGAACAAGAATGCGGCGATCATCAGTAATAAAAACATTAAAATTAAAGCTGATACTATTAATAACACAGCCAGTGAAATGGGGGCGCAAGGTCATATTAACGTCAATGCCATCACGCTGATAAATAGCAATGCAAAATGGGTTGCCAACAACGGTATTACTATTGAAAGCGATGAGCTCAATAATTCTGGTGCACAATTAGGCAGTGACAAATCACTACATATTAATACGAAGCAATTCAACAATCAAAAAGCGATTTTCAATACAAAAGGAGACATCGCTATTCAGGCTGAAAGTTTGGATAACACTCAATCGAAATTATTCAGTGGCCAGTCAATAAAGATCGATACTACTCGTCTTATCAATAAAGGTGGAGTACTTAAAGCAGATAACGCCATAGCCATTAATAACCAAGAGTTTGATAATAGCGAAGCGATTTTAGTGGCACAATCTGCGATTAACATCATATCTAACACGCTGAATAATACTCAGGCCACACTCCAATCGCAAGATAAAATAACCCTTCAAGTCAATCGATTAGATAACCAGTCAGCGCTATTATTATCGGGTGATAAAGGAATAAGTATTGATAGCCAAACCTTAAACAACCAACAGGCCAAATTATTTACCAATGGTGATTTGACACTTCATGCTGACAATATTGCTAATCAACACGCAAAATTGGTTGCTGAAAAATCCCTGAATATAAAAACCCAACAAATAGATAATCAACAAAGTGAATTGCTGGCTAAAGGGAATATAAATATTCATGCAAACACACTCAATAATCAGCAAGTTAGCCTGATTTCAGAAAATAATATTGGATTAAGTGCAATTCTTGGTATTGATAATCATGCGGCGCAATTAACTGCGAATGGTAAAATTGAACTTACTTCATTGAACTATATTAACAATAATGAGGCAAAATTACTCTCCAATAACGGTATCAAGTTACAGACTACTGACTTAAACAATCAATCAGCGTCCTTAAAAACCAATGGTCTTATCAATGTTGAGGCAACGGATGTTGATAATCGACAGTCAGAATATATAGCTAACAACATCTTGCTTGAAAGCCATCATTTAAACAATGAGCAAGCCACCCTAACAGCGAATAATACGATGGTAATTAATGCTTGGGATTTTAATAATAGCAAAGGGCATTTACTGGCCGATAATATTTACTTAAAAACGCGAGCATTTCAAGGCGATGGCATAATAAAAACTAAAAATGATTTGTCCCTGGATTTAGACGATAGCTTTATCAATGAAAATGAAATAACCGCCAATGGTCATTTGTCTATTCGCACCACAAAAGACATTATTAATAAAAATAAAATCACTGCAGGTCGTCAAGTTTCATTAAGTAGTCAACAACTGGTTAACGAACAACAGGCAGAAATTAGTGCTGATTATTTAGCATTAAAGCATAAAAATATCACCAATTATGGATTAATTGATGGTACCACCTCGGTTATCCGTACAGACGCCTTAAACAACTTACAAACAGGACGTATTTATGCTGATAATCTTGCTATTAGCGCTACCCAGCTTAATAACCGCGGTCAAAATGGTAGAGCCCCTGTCATTGCAGCTCGACAGAATTTTAACTTGGGGATTAAAACATTAAATAACTATACGCATGCCCAATTGCTCAGTTTAGGGTATTTTAATATTGGGGGTGATCTTGACGAAAACTTCAATGTTATCGGCTTAGCTGACGTGATTAATAACCATTCGGCAACCATTGAATCGCAAGGGAGTTTAGTTATTGCGGCCAACACCATTAACAATATTAATGACCATATTGTTACAGAAATGCGCCAAAGCGATGAACCACCTGAAAAAGAAACTTATTTTCAAACCTCTGAAGGTGATGGACCAACAAAATACTCGCCAAATGATGTTCTTTATCGTATTCACACAAAATACATGCGTGGTATTCCTTGTCAATATTCAACTTCACATCACAGGTGCTATTATAAATGGAATGACATTCCAGAGCATTTAAGGCATTCCAATCGATTACAACGCATGTCAGTTCCATCTCATAACATTGACGGAGCGGAGGACTCGTGGGAATTTAATGTTATTAAACAAAAATATCGTACTGTTGTATTAGAAACCGATCCGGGTAAAATCATGGCAGCGGATCATATTATTATTCAAGGGCAAACGCTAAACAATCAGGACAGTAAAATTGTTGCGGGTAAAACCGTCAGCATCAACGTAAATCAACTAAACAATACGTCTCAGGAAACTTTATCAAAATATGTCTATTCAGGGAATTATTATGAACATAAGAAAAAGCACAAGGATGACTATAGATGTTATGGTCCTTCTAATTACACTAAAGCTGACGAAGTTTTTATTGATGATGCATTAAATCATAACATTTTAGATCATCAAATCTTTGAGCGCACACCGCTAAAAGAAATACCGAAACAAGCTGTCGAAGTTGAAAATCCCCATAATCAAGTTCTTGTGGGCAAAATGGTTGGTAATCCAATTTCGCAGCATGAAAAACAGTTAACTAATCCAATTATTGACTTAAGTCCAGATAATAAGCTCACATCAGATAAAACAAATCTAGTGGCTGAACCAAAGCATAAACAAGATGTTATTGCTACCTTGCCTTTCCTACCTGATAATCATTTTGAGGGAAATTTAGACAACAAAAAAGATACGTCGACAGTCAAAGAGCCTGATTTACCGGCTACTAAAGATGAGATGACACCGTCTAAAACTATTAGTATTTATGAGCCCAATTTGACCTTACCGGATAATAGCTTATGGATAGTTCACAAAGATACAGACAAAAATTATATTATTGAAACCGATCCGCGTTTTACCCAACGCAAAAAATGGCTGAGTTCAGATTATATGCTTCAACGCTTAAAAACTGATCCAGATTCAATACAAAAACGATTAGGCGATGGGTATTATGAGCAACAACTCATTCGTGAACAAATTCTTGGCTTAACGGGCAACCGATATTTACACGGTTACCATTCAGATTTAGAACAATACCAAGCATTGATGGATGCAGGAATTCGTTTTGCCAATGATTATGGCATTGTTCCCGGCGTTGAATTATCGGCAGAGCAGATGAAAGCCTTAACGACTGACATCGTGTTATTAGTGAAAAAAACTATCAATGTTGATGGTCAATCCATGGATGTGTTAGTGCCACAAGTTTATATGGTTAATCGGCCACAGCTGGGTAGCGATGGGGCATTAATTGCAGGCGAAAATGTATTTATTAAAGGTGATGAGCTTAACAGCAATGGTTTAATAAACGCCAAGAACGATATTTTATTAGAAGGGCATAACGTCACTAATAAAGGGACGATTTATGGTGATAGAGTTGCTATTAATGCAAAAAACGACATTACCAATTATGGCAAATTGGTGGGCGATAAGTTGGTTTATTTATCGGCAGATAATGACATCAACCTATTATCAAGCACGCGCACGCAAACTCGCGGTCGCAACTTAACCACCAATATTGACCAAAGTAGTATTATCCAAGTGAATAATGGCAATATTGTGATAGATGCCGGTCGTGATATTAATACAAAAGCGGGATGGATAATAAATAATGGCGAGACGGGTAATACCTGGTTACAAGCCGGTCACGATATCAAGTTCAACACGGCTGATATTGAAGAAAAATTAGATTTTAGGGCCAAAAAGGACTACCGCAAAACCGATGAAAAAAGCGTTGTAGGTACAGAGATAAGTGCCATTAATAATGTGATGCTTATTGCGGGTAACGATATAAACGCCAAAACAGTTGATATTGTTGCAGGCAATCATTTAGGACTTCACGCTGATAACGACATATCCATCGGAGCATCGGAAGAACGATTTGAGTTAGATGAGTTTCACAAGAGAAAAAAGAAAGGCTTTTTAAATAAGAGTACTACAACAACGCGTACTCAGATAGACAATACCACCCAAAAAGGCAGTGAGCTTTATGGTGATAGTGTCACTATTGATGCGGGTAACAACTTAACGGTGACCGGTAGCCAAGTGATTGGTACGCATAATGTAGCACTTGAGGCGGGTAAAGCGATTAATATTGATGCGGCGGAAGAGTCGTATTACCGAAAACACGAAACCAAGACCAAGAAATCGGGATTAATGGGCAGTGGCGGAATTGGTTTTACGGTGGGTAAAGAAAAAGAAAATCTCAAACAGACCGATACCGAACAAGCCTTTGTGGGCAGTGTTGTAGGCAGCACAAATGGCAATGTTAACATCCAAGCGGGCAAAGACTTAAATATCAAAGGCAGTGATGTCATCGCCCAGCAAAACATCAAATTACAAGGCGAAAACGTTAATATCGAAGCGCTAGATGCGAAGACGACGTATAAAGAAGAGTACAGTTACGAAAAGTCTGGCTTAACGGTAGCGTTAACGGGGACGGCTGCGGATATGTATGAAGCGGCAAAAGCAGTAGAGCGAGCTAAGAAGAAGGGCAATGACAAACTATTAGCACTCCAATCGATTAAATCGGCGTTAACGGCGATAGAAGCGCTTGAAGATTCTCAACTGAAAAACCAACAAGGACAAAGTCAAGCCTTAATAGGGGTGAGTGCGATGGTGGGCACGCAACGCACAGAGCGAGAAGTGAACCAAGAGCAGCATTCGGTAATAAGTAGTGGAGTTTCGGCGGGACGAAATATAGATATTATAGCGACAGGGGATGCGAATAAACAAGGTGGCGATATTACGTTAAAAGGGAGTGAAGTAAAAGCAGGTAATGATATTAATCTAACGGCTAATCGAGATTTAAATGTGATAGGCGCGGTCAACACCCAGCACAGCGACAGTGACGAAAAGAGCTATGGAGGCGGGGTTGGCATACAGCTGCAATTTGGTGGAGATGAAAGTGGCTTACGTTTTAAAGGCAATGCTAACTTTAGTCGAGAGCGAGAAAATGCCAACGGCAGTGCTTGGACAGAAAGTGTTATTGACGCTAACAACAAACTGACAATCAAGACAGGTAATGATGTTAATATCATTGGTGGTCAAGTTAAGGGTGATAGCGTCAAGATGGACGTGGGTAATAACTTAAACATCCAATCGTTGCAAGACACCGACGATTACGATTACGAAAAAATCAGCGGATCGGTGAGTGGAAGCGGAGGCTTTGGTGGTTTTAGTGCCAACGGCTCGTTATCTAGTACGAATATCGACAGCAAATGGGCAAGTGTCACCGACCAATCGGGCATTTTTGCCGGCAGTGGCGGTTATGATATCACGGTGGGCAACCACACCGACCTAAAAGGGGCGGTGATATCATCAGAAGCGAAAGATACCAATAAAAACAAACTTGACACCGGCACAATCAGCTTTAGTGATATCAAAAACAAAGCGGATTTTAAAGTTAGCCATGTTTCGGTGAGCGGAGGCACCGGCGGACCGGGTGCCCCGACGGCGTATCAAAACAGCGAAAAAGAGTCCAGCATAACGCATTCAGCGGTAGAAAATGGGCAACTCATCATCCGTAATAAAGACGACCAAAAACAAGATATCAACGAACTAAGCCGAGATACCGAGCATGCAAATAACTCACTCAAACCGATATTTAACAAACAAAAAGAGTTGGATAAATTAGAATCGGTAGAGCTAGTTAAAGACATCGCTCAACAGGCAAAAGGAGTGGTAAACAAATATGACCGCATTCAAGCGCAAAACAAATTAGACAACGACGAAGTAGCCAAAAAAGCGCTAGAAAATAAGACTAAAGAACAGCTAAAAGAAGAAAAGCTTAAAGCCGAACAAGACCCGAATTACACAGCTAAAACCTATGATGAAATTTATCAACAAAATTATTATGATGCTGTCAGTGATATAGTAATTAAAAATGCAAAAAACAACCTAGGCACCATGGGGGGAGATGTAAGCAAAGGGATTGACACAGCGACATCAATTATCACAGGCATTATTACCGGTGACATTACAGGAGGCCTTGCGGGGGCCAGTGCGCCATGGATAGCCGAACAGATAAAACTGCACACAGGGCATATGGATAAAGACGGCAACTGGGTGAGTGATAATGAAACAGCAAGATTAGTATCGCATGCTATACTGGGTGCGGTGGTAGCGGAATTACAAGGTAACTCAGGGATAGTCGGTGGAGCAAGTGCCGTAGGAGGCGAGCTAGCGGCAAAATTCATCTTAGATAACCTCTATGGTGGAAGAGACATCAAAGACCTCACTGAAGCTGAAAAACAAAATATCAGCGCATTAACCCAATTAGCGATGGGGCTATCAACTGCAGTAAGTGGTGGAGATGTGGGAGACATAAGTACTTCGATAGCTGCAAGTAAGAATGCGGTGGAGAATAACTTCTTAACTACGAAAGATATTGAAGAAGCAGATAAAAAATATGCGGCTTGTAAGGGAGATAAAGAATGCCAAATGCAAGTGGTTAAAGAAACAAATGAATTAAGCAAGAAAAATGATCTTGAATTACAAGAATTCATTAACCAGCTCAATAATGAAATGGCTGTTGAAATGCGTCAAGCCATTCAATATTGTGAAGGAGATATGCAATGTCAGAAAGAAGAATATGATAGAATAAGGCAAGAATTTAGAGATAAATTTAATTCATACAGAGAGTTAGTTTTAGATGGAACCGATTGGCAAAAAATAGAGACACAATACTATCCTGATAACACGAAGATAGAAGCGCTTTGGGAAGGAATTAAAGAAGCGCCCGGTAAATGGGTTGATGGTGCAGATAAAGCAATAAGATATATTGATGATAATACGTTAAATCAAATAGGTAATGATGCTTGGGAATTTGGTAAAAAAATTGCTCAAATTCCAAGGGAATGGTTTAATAAGGAAATACCAGCGGATTCATTTGAAACAGCATTAACCGAATTAAGTAGCATGACAGGCCATGATGTTGGAGAGGCGACCTTCTATAATGTGGCAGGAGTTGCTACGGCATCATTAGGTGGCAAAACGATACAATGGATTGGTGGCAAATGGGTTAAAGTTGAAGGCATAACTAAACCAGTGTCTAGAGCAGAAACCGGTATAAAATGGGGTGAAGGAATAAAAGGGCAAGGTATGCCTTGGGAAGATTTTGTAGGTCAAGAGCTTCCTGCTGGTTCGCGACTACCGCCAAACTTTAAAACATTTGATTACTATGATGAGGTAACAAAAAAAGCCGTTAGTGTCAAAACACTAGACACGACAACTCCTGCAAAATTGGCGAATCCAAAGCAAATTTATAATACATTAAAAAAGAATATTGATGCAGCAGCGGATTTTACAGAACATGAATTAAGAGGAATTACTGTATCAAGTACAGGTATTAGCCGTCGAGAAATTCGTTTAGCTATACCTGCCACAACTAATAAAGTACAATGGCAACAAATTCATAGAGCTATTGACTATGGTAAAAGTCGAGGGGTCAAAGTAATCGTAACAGAGGTGAGATAATGGATTTTACTAAACAAGAATGGTTTTATGCATCAGCATATCAAAACCAAGATTTTATCAATATTAAAACTTTTTCAGGTTATGGTAGAAAAGCAGCAGATCCTAATGGAGTTCAAATTTTATTGCCACCAGATGCATCTAATGAAGATTTAGGTAAAGCCACTTTAGCAGCTTTATCGAAAAGTCGAATAATCGATATCAGTGAAATTGCAACTTTTTTTGATTTAGATAATACCATGAAAAATTATAACAATTGGGTTGCGGATTTGATGAGCAAATATGGTTATAAAACTAAACGTGCTTTATTTAAAAACATGATGCGTTGTTCAATCGAGATTAGAAATGGTGTATTAACGATATATCCCAGTCATCACGAAAGACTAGAGGCATGGGGAGGGGACGGTTTTACAGATGATGACAATGTTGTTTTACCAATTAATAGTACGGCAGAAGAAATTGGTGCAGGATTAAGACTCGCTTTTAGTCGTTGCCGTTAATTGTAGTAGCTCAAACTTAACCCGACAATTCTAACACTATCTTACTTAGTGTGTTCGTTATTAAAAAGTGGCAGTTAACACTGTCACTAAATTCGATAATTAATTTTTTTATTGTTAATTTTGGTTTAGCACCAATTTTTAGCCATTGTTGTTTTCATGCGCCATGGATAATAAATTCCGTTTACTGTATTGCTCATTGTGTCATATGTTCCTTTATTCAAAACATAAAAAACACATTAAGTTATGGTTTTACTTACAAAAAATCAGTCAGAATATATAGCTAACAGCATTAAATCATAACATTTTAGAGCATCAAATCTTTGAGCGCACACCATTAAACGAAACACCCAAACAACCGGTTGAGGTTGAAAACCCGCACACCCAACTGATTGTGGGTAAAATCATTGACAACTCAATTTCTAAGCAAGAAAAACAGCTAACTAATCCAATTATCGACTTAAATCCAGACAATAAACTTACATCAGATAAAACAAATATCATTGTCGATTCAGCTCATAAGCAAGATATCATTACCACCATACCTTTTCTGCCTGATGATTTTGAGGGGCATTTAGAAAACGAAAACAATACGCCTGTAAATACCCCAAACTTAGTACAAGATTCAAGTAGAAAATCATGCTGCTTGTTTTAGTGTTTTATACTCAATCGGTGTCATGTTATTTAACGCCTCATGCGGTCTTTCGGTATTATAAATCGTTAACCATTCTTCGGTTATTCTCCTTGCTTGTGCTAAGTTGTTAAAAAGATATAAATCGAGTACTTCAGTACGATAGGTACGATTAAATCGTTCAA
>NZ_JBXSQI010000036.1:0-8890 GCF_057063565.1 Gilliamella sp. X-57
ACTCCCATCCCTTTGTTCGCCGAGAAAATTCACAATAATCATCATTAGCATAACGTAATTTTTTATTATTACTTAAATAATGGCGCGTTGTATAAACCCCTTTGTATAAATCTTCGCGCCAGCATGAGACCTGTGGTTGATATTTGGATGGCATTATTTATTCCTTAATTTTTTTATACTCGGCATCTATTTTCTGATACTCTTCAAGCGAGCTAGCTTTGGATTTTTTGTCGATTTCTTCTGGCCAGTTGACTTTAATTGGCCATGTAAACTCTTCTTCTGGCATTAATTCCGCATCCAAATTATTATCCGAAAAGGCCATATAGTTATTTATCCACATCCATTCGTCATAGCTTGGGCTACCAGCAGTCAACAGAAAGTGGTCAATCACTTTAGTGGTATTAGGCTCACATACCACACATTCTAGACGATAGCTTCTAACCATTCCGCCACTAGCAAGAGGAACTGATACAGAGGTCATACACCCTTGAATATCTGCCCAATTAAACTCCTTAACCGTTATTTCTTTTACTTTTAAAGGTGAGCGAGTAAAAGTTGCCCATGACCCAAAATATAAAATAAAATGGTCATAAATATAAACTTTACCTGTTTTACGATTAAAGCGAACAGGACAATCTTCGGGAGCAAAACAAATATTCAAAAACATCTGAAGAAAAAGTTGAAATGACAATATTATTAAAAAAGTACAAAGTATAAATATAGACCTACCTTCATTTAGTTTAGTAATAATATAAATAATAAATAATATTCCTAATATTATAGATACAACAAATATTAAAGAAAAGATTACTGTTATGCAACGAAGAAAATATTTCATCACAGGTAATCTTCTTGAAAACTCACAATAATCATCATTAGCATAGCGTAGTTTTTTATTATTACTTAAATGTAATTTTGTTGTATATACCCATTTATACAAATCCTCGCGCCATGCGGAAACTTGCGGTTGATATTTGGATGGCATTATTACGTTCTCCTTTTTAATTGATAATATGTTCAATGCGTAGTGGCGATTTGGCGTCTTTACTTTGCCAGTAATGTAATATGCCAATCACTTTTTTGGCTTTTACCCTTAATTCGGCAACTTTTTGGTCTATCGTCACTGTATCATTTATATTTGATTTGATAGGATAATCTTTAGAAGCAACCCAGCGCACTAAATCATAATTACATTGATTGGGTGATACCGTAACATGCAAATGTTTATCGTCTTTACCTTTTGCAATTTTGACCTTAGCCGATTGCTCTTCAGAATCTGTTAGATAGACCATACAGACATAACGGCTTTGCGCATCAAAATTGGGCAGTTTAATATGCACATGCAACCCACCGGCATAAATTAATGCAGCGTTTTCATCTGAATCATTACGAATATCGTCCAAAAAGAACTCCATATCATAAGGTTGATAATTTAAAGCCAAATAAATACTAAAATTACGCCAATGATAATTTGGAGATTTTTATTCCTTAATTTTTTTATACTCGGCATCTATTTTCTGATACTCTTCAAGCGAGCTAGCTTTGGATTTTTTGTCGATTTCTTCTGGCCAGTTGACTTTGATTGGCCATGTAAACTCTTCTTCTGGCATTAATTCCGCATCCAAATTATTATCATAAAAGGCCATATAGTTATTTATCCACATCCATTCGTCATAGCTTAAACTGCTATAGGCTGCTAGTAGAAAATGGTCAATCACTTTGGTGGTATTAGGCTCACATACCACACATTCTAGACGATAGCTTCTAACCATTCCGCCACTAGCAAGAGGAACTGATACTGAGGTCATACAACCTTGAATATCTGCCCAATTAAACTCTTTAACCGTTATTTCTTTTACTTTTAAAGGTGAGCGAGTGAAAGTCGCCCACGACCCAAAATATAAAATAAAATGGTCATAAATATAAACTTTACCTGTTTTTCGATTGAAACGAATGGGACAATCTTCAGGAGCAAAAAAAATATTCGAAGCCATTAGAAAAAAAAATAAATAAAAAATATGAATAATAAACAACATGGTATAACTATTACATTGCCCCTAGTGTCTATAATAGTACTTGGTATGATCCATGATAACCCCCATATAGATAATAAATTACAAAGTAACACAATAGTAACCATAAATATACGAAGTAAAGGATTCATCCCACTTAAACGCCGAGAAAATTCACAATAATCATCATTAGCATAACGTAATTTTTTATTATTACTTAAATGTAATTTTGTTGTATATACCCATTTAGGCAAATCCTCGCGCCATGCGGAAACTTGCGGTTGATATTTGGATGGCATTATTCGTTCTCCTTTTTAATTGATAATATGTTCAATGCGTAGTGGCGATTTGGCGTCTTTACTTTGCCAGTAATGTAATATGCCAATCACTTTTTTGGCTTTTAACCTTAATTCGGCAACTTTTTGGTCTATCGCCACAGTATTATTTATATTTGATTCGATAGGATAATCTTTAGAAGCAACCCAGCGCACTAAATCATAATTACATTGATTGGGTGATACCGTAACATTCAGATTTTTACCGTCTTTACCTTTTGCAATTTTGACCTTAGCCGATTGCTCTTCAGAATCTGTTAGATAGACCATACAGACATAACGGCTTTGCGCATCAAAATTGGGCAGTTTAATATGCACATGCAGTCCACCCGTATAATCTAATATATCAAGATCATTCTGGCTGTATATAAAGTAATCACCAAAAAATTCTAAATCCATAGAATCATAATTTAAAGCCAAATAAACACCTGAAATATAGGCAAAATAGTCATTTAACGCAGCACTGGTACCAACAGCGGTGAGAGGATAAGGCTCCCCTTTTTCTTGATGTTCATGTTTCCCAAAATAGCAACGATTAAACCAAATTTGCAGCGGTGACCAACGATCGGCTTCTGAGCCTATATACACGAAAATTACGCCAATAACGGCAAAAGCTATAGCAACTAAAGCTAATGATAAAGAAATAGCAGCAATACCTAAAGCTCCAACAAAATTTGTAATTCCTGATAAAAGTATTAATGAACCACCGGCACCTACTAAAAATCCATCTAAAGTATCACCATTTTTCACATAACCACCCCCTTTATAAATATCCATGACCCCATCCAATATTGTAATTAGCGCTAGCGTTCCCCCAGTGACTTTTATAAATTTCTCACAACCCGGTATCATGGTGGTAAAGATATTGGTTTTGGGTAATGCACTACCAACTAGCTTAATCGTGTGGGCCATTACTTCGGCCGACATTAACGACATAATTACACCAGTCTTTGCCATGTCATTAAGAATTTCCTCTTTCACTTCTTGCCGCATTTCACGCCCTTCAGCCTCGAGTGCTTGCCTATTTTGACTGAATAGGTGGCCTTGTAAAAATATCATTATCCCATTCATCAAAATCCCTTTGGTGGCATCGAACTTAATTCGTCGTTTGGCTTGTACCATTGCTATTTCAAGGTCAGCTAAGGTTAGCTCACCACTAAATTGGTGAGCGTGTTTAATTTCAGCGCCTAACACCTTTTTGGCTTTGGCAAGGGTGGGTTCTTTTAAATTGCCGCCTTTTTTCAACTCATCAATCATGTTATTCATTGAGGCAATATCATCAGCCAACACCATAAACTCCATTTGAACCGTTTTTTCGAGCTGGCTTTTAGTCAGTTGGCTTTCAAATTGCCAACGCTTATCGGCATCCGATACTCTTGATAGCTTATACAGCTTGGAACTTTTATCAATGCTCACCGTTGATACATCTGAATGATCCATCAAAATTTCATAAACTTTGGGTAGATTTTTAATTTTGACCGGTAAACTTATACGCCTATGCTCAATACCCGAAAAAATTTTAAGCAGTTCTGTGCCATGATCTTTCATTAAAACGCCGTTAATTAACTTAGGGTTTTTGGGTGGATTAGCAACACCTGCAGCCATCCAATTCATTAATACTTCCATTTTATCCACAAATAAGGTCGTATCTTTTGCATCAATTGGCAAATTCAAAATATCGTTAATTTTGCCTACTAATTCATTGAGAATGGTTACGTTCGTTTTGTGGTTTGCTGCATCTTGATTTTGCTCCATTTCATCAATCCGTTGTTTTAGTAGCAATTCATACAGGTTATTGTCTTGACCTTTTAATAGATAAAAATAGATGGAATTTTCGTCTCGTAATAGGCTGTCCCATAAGCCAAACTGTTCAGGTAGCTTCGCCATTGTTATATTACCTTGTAATATGGTAGTAATATCTTCAAAATAGCCTAAGTGGTCTTTAGAGTAGTCGTTTTCTTGTTCCCGTTTCCAAAACTCAACTTGATTATAATCGGTCAGTCCAGCTGGGGCATATTGAGACGGTTTATCTTTTGAGCCAAAAAGCCAAGTAACATAAACTAAATAATCGATTGATATTTTGCGGATGTCTTTAACAATTTCGTCAAATAGGTTTTTATCTTCTTGGCGAAATGCATCGAGTTTACCCTTATCTAGCCGTGCATCGAGTTTTGCCCATTCCTTTTTAAATTTGCTTTCAGCTGCATTATCCAATGTCCAATGAAATCGTCTTACATCAACAGCTGGTATGGCGGATTTATGCTTTGTGAGTAGTTCTTTTTTTTCTGCTTCTGATAAGGCAACTTCTTTATATCCATTTTCTTGTAACGTTTTGATAGTATTATAATAAGAATTCTTCGCACCTTTATAATTAGAGCCTGGTTCATAGGCATCGTAATATTTTGGCTGAGTGTCAGAGCCTTCATAATCTTTGTCTATAACGTCATTACAATAGTTCTTTAATCCTTTTTTATAAGCGTCAATACAAGACACAATCCTGCGTTTATAGCCACGCTCAGTAGAAAAATATTTATGATAATATTTGGAGGTATTTGTATTGGGTCTTAGGGGGATTGTTATTGCTTGTGACTGTGCGGTGTCACTTTGATTGTCATCAATATTAGGATTTATAAGGCTTTGAAAATAATCTTTTGCATATGGAAACAGCTGTGGTAACTCATCAGACGCATTTAACCAGTTATCCGATGGCGTATAATCTGCTATTTTTTCGTTATAGGCATCGGTTAATTTTTTCTCTATTGCCCGTTCGTGCTCTAAAAAAGCATTATTAATAGGGTCAAAATTGCGCAATCGTTGGGCATTAAGCTCTTCGGCTATGCCGAAGGTGTCTTCTAACACAATGCAACCTATTGTACATTGATACTGATTTTCAAATTTTGCGGCTATATTTGCAATTGCTTTTAAATCATCTTTATCTGAATAATCATAAAATTCATGTGCGCTTGGAAAACGTACGTTAAAATCTTTTTTGTTAAAGAAAAACTCGGGTAAATAAGGCGCTTTATTCTTGTCGAGTAAATCGTTGAAAGCAAAACTACGCCCGACGGTTAAAGCGGTAGGGTCGTTTCGGGTTTTATCGTTTATCGTTACTTTGGTGAATCGCCTTAAATCAGCATCTGGAGAACGGTAATAATCTTCAATATCTTTTGACCAAGCTCGACGGCTATAAGCTATCCATACCGTTGCATTTAATACATCAATATTAGCAAACATAGCGGGGATATTGTGGTTCATTTCAGTGCATTTTTCAGCCAAATCTTCAATCTCGTATTTTTTCATATGGTAAATGGAACGGTGCCTTAATGCCCCTTTCGAGGTCACTTCGTAGCCTAATAATTTTCGATTGCCATTTTGTTCCATTAATACATAAACATACCCTTTGCGTAACATTCTTAAGGCGTATTTATGCTTCGTTAATGCCACGTTAGGGCGCCTATCGGTTAATTCGGGGACGTTTTCTGACCAGTCTATACCGTGGTAAGCATTGGGATTAATAACCGATTGACGAACTAAAAAAAAGGGCATGCCGTTTCGTTGACAAGTGCCACATCCACCATCGGCCATTGCTGAAGCGTTTTTTGCTTCAGTAAAAATATTAGGGTCGATTTTTTCCATGATATATTCCTTTGTTATTATTGTTTTAGCTCTATTTGACTCAAATGCTGTGCTAAAGTACCCGGTTCATCTATTGCTTTCGCTATCGCGGCTTTTAACGATTTGGGGGCTAATCGGTTTTTATAGCGCATAAGCACTAATGATAAAGTAAATCGATCGTTATCATCTTCTAACCCTTCTTGTTTCGCTTGGTTATAAAATTCAGCTAATAATAATATGTCTGAATCTTCAATATTTTTATTTTGATTTTCACAAATATTTTGCCAAGCCACGGTTAAATGATATAGCTTAACCGATTGTTTTAAAAAATTTTTAGTTTCTTCTGTTACAAATATATCAAAGCGTTCTGGGGTATAAGATAGTGATTGAATAATCTGCAAATGATTGTTGAATGAGGTAAAACAGTAAGTGCTACAGCAATTTAATAAATTTGGTAACCAATCAGGACAAATTTTATTGCCTTCTTGCAATAAAAACATTCGAAACGGCTCATAAAAAGGCACAAAACGAACCCCAATTAATTGACCTAACTTTAAACCGATATTAATTAGTTGATCACTTAATAAATCAGGTTGATTTTCGCTGACTATGCATGCACAGATATACCGTTTTTGCAGTGAACCTTCTTGCTTGAGTTGATTACTAATAAAATGAACCAATTTTTTATTGATTGGTTCATCAGGTTTTGCGATCACAACTAACTTTGGGCAATGACGCTGATCGTGGGCTAAATCTGGCCTTGGTACAATTTGGATAGCTTCTTTACCTAGGTTTTCTTGCAAACTGTCCAGCGATAATAGATGAAAATCACTGAGCGAAACTAAGTTATCAATGAGTAGATAACGATACTGCTTGCACGCTTTTTCATTCTCTAACAGAGTGAGTATTTGCTTTTCCATTATGCTGACTCCGAACAAGTATCGCCTTTTGGCAAATTGGTTTTTGGCACTCGGTAATTTGCCGGTCCTAATATACGAAAGCTAGCCGATTTAACCTGAACATCACCCGGGGCAAGCATTTTTATACCGCCATTTTCAATCACAATAGCCGCCCCACCGCACGTTAATGTGAGCTTTTTATTTGCTGAGATAATGACTTCACTGTCGGTACTGGTAATTTTCATATCCTGTTTTGAACTTAATTGCATTGCATCATTTTGTGCCTGTATGTCGACATTACCTTGCGAGGCAAATATTTTTATGCCCATTTTATTGGCAAATAGGCTTATCATGTTGCCCGCAGTGACCATAAAGCGTTTAAATGCACTAACATCAACCGTGTTTTGAGCTGTCTGGATAATGTTTTCACCTGCGGTGTGTTGAATTGAACTTGGGGTGACATCAGCCAAGCCAGCCGGTGCGTAAGTGAGTATTCCCGGTTGTTTTAGTTCTTTTAAGCTTTGTTCAAATAGCTGTTTTTGGGTTTGTAAATCAGCTAGTTCAGCTTTGGCGGCCTCGGCAAGTTCATTGAGCCGTTTAACCATTTCAGCCGCTTGCGCTAGTTCTTTAACAGCGTTGTCCATTTGTAGCTGTATATGACTTGCTTGGGTTTGTTCTTCACTGGTAATGTACAGTCCTTTACCCGCTCTTATCGCGCCCCATTCGTCGGTACGCAGTTCAAAGCCCTCACCACGGGGTTGTTTTTTTTCGTTAACTAAGTGACCTAGGTTAAGCTGAGTTTTGCCGTATTCGGTGGCCAGTTTAATATGCTCTTGCCCGCGTTTATCATCCATGCGCAGTTTGTTATTAGCTGGCGTGCGAATCACATTGCGGTGTTTGTTAATGGTGGTGATAGGGTCAGGGTGAGCACTGTCATGCATCGCATGGGCAATATACGGCCGGTCAGGATTACCCTGCATAAAGGCAATGGCTACTTCGGTGCCGTCAATTAACGGGAAGTGAAAACCATAGGTGTTACCTGCATAAGGTTTAGCTAAACGTACCCACAGGCTTTCCGTGCCACTTTTCCATTCTTTCAGGTCGACATTAAATTTAACCCGATAGCGCCCTTGCGGGTCGATATAACCATAGGTGTCATGATTAGGGCTGGTGACGCGGGCAGGTAAAGTGCCGCTGACTTGTGGCCAGCGTATGGGCGCAGGGCGATAGGGTTTTAAGGCTTGATAGGGAATGGCGGTAAAGGTGAGTTCATAGGCATCAGTGCGATTACCCTGCCCCTGCACACTTAAAATGATGATACCGTCATTAATATCGGCTAGCGGACTGCCGTTGAGGTTAATCCATTGACCGGGGGCAAGGTTATAGCGGTTACTCTTGCCTTTGAGGATAATTTGCTGGCTAATCGCCTGTTCATGGCGAATACGCGCATACCACTGACCGCTTTCAATCTGATTCTCGTCATGCCTGTTATTCTCATTAAAGTTATTGCCATTATCACGATTATCATTATTATCATGGTTATCATCATCACCGTTATTATCATCACTATTTTGTGGGTTGTCTTGCCCGTTGCTATCTAAACCTTTATAGTGCTCGGCATAACGGTAGTCAGTGCCATAAGTGGTGCGGTCTTTGGGTTGGCTGTTAACTTCACCCTGTAAATCGGCGAGGGCATCACGGTAGTTATAGTCTTGTACCTTCACTGAACAGGCCACTACTTCACTATGTAAGGTAATATCCCAAACACTTTCAACGCCACTATCTGCCATGCCACTGGGTAGTTTATAGTCGATATCAGCGACCTGCGCATAGCCTTGTTCATAATCACTTAACACCATCACATCACAGTGGTGCTCAGCGTGCATTTCAAAGCGAAACCAAATACCGACATCGGCCAATAAGCGTTGAATAAAGGCAAGGTCACTTTCTTGCCATTGGGTGATAAACTCCCGCTCAGGGTAGCTATCTTTTAGCTCTAGACGGTAATCAATGCCCGTCAAACCATGAC
>NZ_JBXSQI010000037.1:0-8308 GCF_057063565.1 Gilliamella sp. X-57
CATTTATCCGCAAAACTGAATATTAATCGTCAAGAGCTGGAAGTCTTATTAAAAAAACATGTATCGTTTAACTCGAAAGGCTTTTCGGCATAAGGAATAAGGCAATACACATGACCATAAAAAAAATCGACAATTTCAACTTTCCCGTGGGTGAAAAACAACTCAGTCAAGATGCGTATTATAAAGCGTTATCAGAGGCGAGCAGTGGCTTTTATCCATTTGGTGAAAATGGGATATGGCATGGGGGGGTCCATATTGATGAAGGGGTACTAAAGAAAGTTGATAATGATGGTAAATTGTGTTGTATGGCTCATGGCGAAGTGGTTGCTTATCGAGTCGATGATATTTACCATAAAATAGTCTATCTGGACAATGTTGAGCTAAAAACGCCTTATAAAGAACTGCAAAAAGTGGCGTATTTCTCAACGGGATTTACCTTAGTCAGACACCTGTTACAAATGCCTAAAATCGCTGGTGCAACTGCAACGTCACCCTCAATAACCTTATACAGTTTATATATGCATCAACTCGATTGGTATGGTTATCAGCAAAAAGAACAAGAAAGCGGTAGTCAGGTGGATTACCCTTGTTATTGGCAAGCGAAAGCAGGGAAAGTTGATGAAAAAAAAACAGAAACCATTGCCGGTAGCGTGATACGCGAAAAGGGAAAAGACACAAAGATTGTCGGTTTATTGCTTAAAGGCAGTAAAGTACGTTTAGGTGAACAAAAAGCAAATATGCCCGGTTGGTATAAAATTGTATCGATAACCACAGGTACGGTGGTGACACCAAACGGCTTGCAAAATGAATTGGGCAATATTACCGGTTATGTTTGGCATAATGATATTGGCAAGACAGCAGCCGATAGACCGACAGGAAAGACAGCGGAAGCCAATAAAGATTATGAAATCTGCAAAGAAGATAATAAAAAGGTGGGCAAACCGGAAGTTGAAGTCAAAGGCATTGCTGTTTATGGCACCGCGAATGACAGTCAAAAGTTAACGTATTTACCTCAAACGGCAACGTTTGAATTGGATGGGCAAGAAAATGGTTATGCTAAAATCCGTAAAATTGATAATTGTGATGTGCCGACGGTCTTGGTTGCAGAAAATGGCGGGAATGAGGCACCACATAAGGGGTATGTCAAATTAACCTCACTGATAGTTACCCAGCTTAAACCTGAAAAATTAGATAAAGTCGTGGTATTAAAAACACCGATGCCAATTAATAAAGGCGACTTTATAGGTTATATTGGTCATAATGTCAGTCAAAGCGAGCGTTTTGACGAGCCTAAAGAAGCCCCGTTATCGAACATGAAACGGGCGTTAGACAATCAATTACCGCAAATGGCACACATTGAATTACTGACCTGTGATGATTTGCCTGCGTTTATCACTAAAACCCGTGCCTTAGCGGACAAGCTGCCTGAAAGTGAAAAGACTATCATATTAGTTGAAAAAGAGGCGCAATTAGTTCAAGCCGCTAAACCGGCAGGTTGGTTAAGTCCTGGGGTGGCGATTCATTTTACCGACACTACCGAGAGCTACTATATTAAAATCAAACCGGTCTATACCGTCAATCTTCCCTCAAAATTTTTTCATACTTCAACCACGCAGCCGTTATTTGACACAGGGATTGACAAGGTGGTTAATGGCATTAATGGAAAAATATCGGCAAAAAGCCCGTCACCGCAATCATACACCTTAACTGCGAGTGAGAAAAAGTATGTAATACTGATGTACCATTCACGTTACCCTGAATTAACTGAGGAAGATATTCCCGATAAAGTTGAGTTAATTAGTGGCGGAAAGGGACAAAATACGACGTTACCGGGTGTCTATTCTGAGCCTGCGAATGATGACGGTTTTTTCACTATTCGCTTTATGATTGAAAACAAGCCGTATTGGATAGCCGCCAGTAACGTCTTACACCTTAATGGCGAAGAGGGGCAACTCACTTCAAGCGCAAGTTATTGGCATGCTTTTCCGTTATCATTAGATGACACCCTTTCTCCACAGGAAAAGAAACGTAATACGGTATGTTACCCGCGTACCGTGTCCCTAATTTCATTAGAGAATGACGGCTTGATAGCGATAGAGGAAGACAACACAACTTGGGTACAAGTGACCGCACTGGATGAGCAAACGCTACCAATATATGGTTGGGTGAATATAAAAGACAATGCGCAAGCGCATATCAAACGGCGTAGTCCATGGCACTGGCCTGGGTTTGACACGATAGAAGAAAAGGCCTCGGTCGGTGAATTATCTAACAAGATAGGCAAGAATAAAGTGGCGAAATTAGATTTAGCCGATTACACCCCAGCGATGCGGGCATTACACCAAATCTTAACGGGCACACTGATTTATTCAACCCAACGAAAAAAAGACCTACCGCCGCCGACTTTTACGGATAGGGATTTAAAGGAAGGATTACGCCGAAGCTGGACGGCGGAGTTGATAGGGCATTTACTGGTGAAATATGAAAGTGAATGGTATGCCGATGAAGCATTAAGCAAATGGAACGAAATTGATGAGCTGTTTGAAGAAGAAAAACAACAACAAAAAGCACTTATTGAAGCGGGATTAGATGAGCTTGGCATCACCGAACCTTACCTACGTGATTTTGCCTTAGACGTGGTGGACGAGGCGCATAAACATGTCAAATCAAACTGGCAACTAGAAAAAGCGCAGCGCATTAAACCATCACTGTGGTGGAAACAAGTGGCACAGGCACAAGCCCAAACCCCGACAGCAAACACAGAAGCAAATACCCCTAAACTGACCAATCTATCGGCAGATGGCAAGGCATGGTTTATTCATCCGGTAGCGATGATGGATTATTTTGCAGACGCAGACGCAGGCATAGCTACTTATCATATTTATCATGATGGAAAAATTGAAAAACATATACCACAAGAAATATTGAAAGGTTATGAACAAAAATATAAATATGTTTATCATGATAAAGATAATAATGAGCATGAAATATGTATAGCCGATTGGCATACAACTAAAAAGAAAAGAAATGGTGTAACAGTAAGTGCACCGAATCGAAGTGATACTAATATTATTGAATATAAAGAAAATGTCAATGAAGGGGATACCCAGAAAAGAGTTAAATATGCAAATGGAGATATTGCTGAGTATGGTAAACATCCAACCAGAGGATTAATTTGGCGATTATACAAAGCTTTTGATGAAGAAATTGAAATAGTTCGAATGCCAGATGAAATTAATTATACAAAAGACTCTGTTACGATTAAATATCGGTTCAGTAATACCAAAAGAAGATATACTGGACCGGGTCCTTTAGCTGGTTTTATAGGTGCTCTTGCTGAGATAGGTTTTGAATTGACAACGACAGGAAGTTGCTTTTACGAAGCATCCTGTTTTCCCAGTGCAGAACATGTAAATGGTAAAAGTGTTGATACTTCATATAAATTAGATGTTAATCAAGATCAAAAAATTATTAACGCTATGGCAAAATTTCATTTTAACGAAAGATTTATAGGAATTAATCCATATTTTTATAAATTATCTAATGCTGTTAACAAGGATGCTCTACATAATACTCATTTACACTCAGGCGATTTTGATTTTAACTGTATAACAGAGATTGAAAATTAATTATTGATATAAAAGGATGAGTATCTGTGAAAAGAAAATTATTTATGTTAATGCATTCTTTAATTTTTACTTTTAGTTGTACGGAAGCTAAAATCAATAGCAACCCTGAACAAAAAACACAAATTAGTAAAATGGAAACATACCAAGGAGATAATCATATTAGTAGAAAAGATTTTGTGAAAAAGATAGATTCTTCTTGTACCATAACGCATCCATATGGAGGAACTAATGAGGAAATAGAATATGAAAGAAAAAGATGTGTATTATCAAAAATGACTTTTGATTATGACGAAATAATTAATCCAATAATATTAAATGAAAAAGTATATTTGCCTCCAATAAATGGTATTAATATTTATTTAGAAAAAGTGAAAGAGATAAATCCATCTAGTCTAGAAAGCGTAACTATTGCAGAAGTTAAACTTTTTACAAAAATTAATGATCAAATAAATGATAGCCTAACCATTTATTATATAAAAAATGATTATGATGCTTTTTATGTAGAATCCCAATATTATTACATAGATAAGTTTATATACATTTTAAAATACGGTTCTGATGAAGATGGTTCATTAGTTAAGTTCTGGAAAAAATATTCAATCAGTACCAATGGAAAGTTTAAATTAGAGGACTCTTTCGAATGTCACTTTGACAATGATCTAGACAGAAATGTATGTAAATGATTTTTTAAATATTTTGATCATCTAAGTTATGTTGGAATTACACAGTATTATAACTCAATCGTCATTATATTCGATGAAGCATTAAGCAAATGGAACGAAATTGATGAGCTGTTTGAAGAAGAAAAACAACAACAAAAAGCGCTTATTGAAGCGGGATTAGATGAGCTTGGCATCACCGAGCCTTACCTCCGTGATTTTGCCTTAGACGTGGTGGACGAAGCGCATAAACATGTCAAATCAAACTGGCAACTAGAAAAAGCGCAACGCATTAAACCATCACTGTGGTGGAAACAAGTGGCACAGGCACAAGCGAAAAACCCGACAGCAAACACAGAAGCAAATACCCCTAAACTGTCCAATCTATCTGCAGATGGCAAGGCATGGTTTATTCATCCGGTGGCGATGATGGATTATTTTAATGTTATAGAAAATAAGAAAACTGAAACTTGGGATAGTGTTACAAACTCTAGAATTGCGTTATTACATCCCAAAATTCGTCAAAATGCGGTAAATTTTATCAATGATGTAGAAGAACAATTTGGAATACAATTAAGAGTTACGACAGGACTTAGAACTATTGATGAACAAAATCGCCTTTATGAGCAAGGTCGTACAACATCTGGAAATATAGTTACTTGGGTTAGAGGAGGATATAGTTACCATAATTATGGATTAGCAATAGACGTTATAGAGATCAAAGATAAGAAAGTTAATTGGGACGAAAACGTTCTAATCAGAATATCTTCTGTAGGTATAAGAAATGGTTTTTCTTGGGGCGGTAATTGGAAAAAACAAAAAGATTATCCTCATTTTGAAATTACTTTTGGTTATAAAGCATCGGAATTATTAGAAAAATATAATAAAGGAGAATTAGATAATGAAGGGTATATTATATTTGATTAGCATTAACATTTTATGCGTATCATTCGGATTAAAAGCTGAAGAGATAACACTTGAATCTTTACATGCGACAGAAGGTGCAGTGTTAAATTGTATGAAAAAGCAACTTAATCTTAGGATTTATGGTGAAACATACCGTTCAAAAATTGTTGTTAGTAAAAGAAAAGATTTATTTGAAGTATTATCAAACACTGAATACTACAATATACCAATTGGTTATCATGATGAAAATTTAAAATCTGAAACCGTTTTTACTGTTGAAAATAAATATTTTATTAAAAATAAAGAAATTATTTCTGCTGTATCTCTTGATTCTATGTATAAAAAAAATGCTAATGATGATTTATCAATTTTATCAGATGCAATAAGTGAAGCTCATGAAAATAAAAAATGTTTATCATGGGATTTTTAGAGAATCATTAATGATATATGTGATTTATTGTAAAACACATCAGATAACAATAAAACATAGAACGAGTAGTGGGGGATTAATGAAGTTTATTGGGAAATGACGGCTTGATAACGATAGAGGAAGACAACACAACTTGGGTACAAGTGACGGCACTGGATGAGCAAACGCTACCGATATATGGTTGGGTGAATATAAAAGACAATGCGCAAGCGCATATCAAACGGCGTAGTCCATGGCACTGGCCTGGGTTTGACACGATAGAAGAAAAGGCCTCGGTCGGTGAATTATCTAACAAGATAGGCAAGAATAAAGTGGCGAAATTAGATTTAGCCGATTACACCCCAGCGATGCGGGCATTACACCAAATCTTAACGGGCACACTGATTTATTCAACCCAACGAAAAAAAGACCTACCGCCGCCGACTTTTACGGATAAGGATTTAAAGGAAGGATTACGCCGAAGCTGGACAGCGGAGTTGATAGGGCATTTACTGGTGAAATATGAAAGTGAATGGTATGCCGATGAAGCGTTAAGCAAATGGAACGAAGTTGATGAGCTATTTGAAGAAGAAAAACAACAACAAAAAGCGCTTATCGAAGCGGGATTAGATGAGCTTGGCATCACCGAGCCTTACCTCCGTGATTTTGCCTTAGACGTGGTGGACGAAGCGCATAAACATGTCAAATCAAACTGGCAACTAGAAAAAGCGCAGCGCATTAAACCGTCACTGTGGTGGAAACCAGTGGCACAAGCGCAAAATCAAACAACCAGCACAGAACAAAGCAATGCGAATACCAATAGCCCTAAACTGTCCAATCTATCGGCAGACGGCAAGGCATGGTTTATTCATCCGATAGCGATGATGGATTATTTTAATGTTAGAAGTACTGAAATTATTTTCCCATTAAAAGTAAAACCAATAAACAATTTTGATATGCAATTTGGTAAAAGATTTAATTGGACTAAAAATAATAATCAAACAATGTTTGGATCGAATCGTAGTGGAGGTAAAAGGAAACATGCGGGGCGAGATCTATATACTGAACCTAACGCAGAAATTGTTGCAATATGTGATGGTGTTGTACTACAAATTAGTGGATTTTATTCAGAAACCGATCAAATAACAATAAAACATAAAACGAGTAATGGACGTCAATTTATTATTCGTTATGGTGAGGTAGATCATAAAAGTATTAATGTTAAAGTTGGCGATGTTGTTAAGCAAGGTACTGTACTTGCAAAAACAGGATTATTATTAAAAGAGCTGAAAGTTGGTGAAAAAAGTGGACATACCATTGAAATTAAAATTAATTCTAAACAAACGAAAAAATATAAGCCATTATTAACTATTGATGGTCACGTTATTTATATGTTGCATTTAGAATATTATTCAGGTGAAAAAGGTTTAGATTTGAAAAATCCATTAACTAATAGAGCAAACTTACCATACCAGAGGCGTGCAGATTTATTAGACCCTCTAGAATTATTAAAAGAAGGATACCGTAATTCATTTTCATCTGAACCTCAATAATTTGGAGGAGTAAAATGATAAAATTTTTGTATATAAATTTGTTTATAATTTTATTGCCTTATGTTGCTTATGCATCAGATATTAATTTGGCTAAAAATAATTATTATATGTTGATGAAGGATAATTTAAGTGAGCAACTTCTACAAACAAAAGAAGGCAAGTTATTAGTTACAGAATTAGATAATCTGATTTTTTTGAATCAAGATAAAATAGTTCTTTGGGGATGCGATTTTAAACAAATGAAAGAAAGTTGGGAAGATATCAATAAACAATTAAATCAAAGTGATTTTTTTAAAGATTATGATAATGAGTTAAGAAAATATCATTTAACCTTCAGAAATTTTATCAAAGTTTATACTAATGATAGAAACAGTTCATCAAATATTTGTAATGGCAGTGATCATATGAATATCATTTTACTTGATAATAATAATCTAATGATACCTTACGAAAATGAATTAATTTTTTTTAAGCGTTTATCAGAAGAACAAGAAAATAATATCAATAATTAT
The DNA here is from genome assembly GCF_057063565.1 of Gilliamella sp. X-57. Taxonomy (NCBI): domain Bacteria; kingdom Pseudomonadati; phylum Pseudomonadota; class Gammaproteobacteria; order Orbales; family Orbaceae; genus Gilliamella; species Gilliamella sp. X-57. The sequence continues at coordinate 7,669 of NZ_JBXSQI010000037.1, forward strand.
CATAATAATGTTAAATGCTTTCAAACTAAACGAGTTGACATGGATATTACTGATATTTGTTATTATCAAAACATGACAATATTGGATGTATATGAAGCAATGAGTTTTGATCCTTCAAATTTATTTAGAAAAAAAATCAAAATAGGAGAAGATTTTTCCAGTATTTACGAAGATGATGATATGAGAGTTGAAGTTGAATATAAATGGAAAGGGAAAAATAGGCTAGAGGTTGTTCAATATTTTGATGGAGGAGTGACTTATTACACATTTATTAATCAAGAAAATAGAACAAAATTAATAACTAAACTTTCTCCAGACTAAAAATCGCACAAAATAAAATAGCAAACATCAATCAAACGAGCGCTAATGCTGATAGCCCTAAACTGTCCAATCTATCCGCAGATGGCAAGGCGTGGTTTATTCATCCGGTAGCGATGGTGGATTATTTTAATATTGAAACGGCAAAACTTTGGCATGAGCCTTTAGAATACCCACAACGAACGTGTTATAGTTTGGAATGGCAACACATTTTCAAACAAAAAAATTAAGGGATAAGTGTTTTTTAAATTCAACGGGAGGCAAGTAGCCTAACGAAGAATGTAATCGTTTATGATTATACCAATAAGCATAAGCCGAAAAA
>NZ_JBXSQI010000038.1:0-7558 GCF_057063565.1 Gilliamella sp. X-57
AATAGGTCGAATCATGGCGAAAAATGGCTGGGTTTCGAAATACACCTGTAAAAAATATTGTATTCATACAGAAAAAAGCAATGAATCACCGGTGGGGAATGAACTTAATCGAGAATTTGATATAGGTCAACCACGAAAGATATTGGTGACCGATTTAACCTATGTAAGGGTTAAACAGCGTTGGCACTACCTTTGTGTAATTGTTGATATCAGTAATCGAGAAATAGTGGGGCGAAGTGCTGGCAGGCATAAAACAGCGGCACTGGTCATGCAAGCTATGAGTCAAATTCCAATGAACTTACAGACGATTGAGTTGTTTCATTCTGATAGAGGAAAAGAGTTTGATAATCATTTGATTGATGAATGTTTAACAGCATTTGGAATTAAACGGTCGTTAAGTCGCAAAGGCTGCCCCTATGATAACGCAATTGCAGAAAGCACATTCAAAGCAGTGAAAACAGAATTTGTGTCAAATACTATTTTTGATTCATTGGCGCAACTTAAATTGGAATTTAATCACTATGTGGATTGGTTTAATTATAATCGAATTCATTCAACATTAAATTACCAGTCGCCGATTGAATACAAAAGAAATCGATGACCTTATCTTTTTGGTACTAAAATGTGTTGCCATTCCATAAGTGTTTTTGCCTACGCCCACGGACTGTGCAACTGGAAAGCCAGTTTTATAAGGGTGAAAAGTAAACAAGTTAACCACATTAGTACCGCCCATATCCGAGCCAGTCTCGCCAAAATTAGCGGGCATAATATGTTCCCATTTAAACACTGCAGTACCGCCACAATATTTAGGGCGTTGTACATACACTTGCCGTGTTACCCGATTAAACCGTACCCGAATATGGCGAAGTGTGAATAACTCTAAGCGATAGATATAACGGAAGTAACGGATAAATAAGTAAGAAGATAATAAAAAAATAATTGACAAAAATATTATTGCAAATATTCCAGAAACAATATTTACCCCTCCATCTTTATATAATTGTAAAGCAATTTGCAAACCAGCATTACAACATGAAAAAGAAACAAAAAATATAGCTAAAAAAATCCAAGTAATAATCCCTCGAAAATTTTCAAGCATACCTCCTCGTATCTCTAAATAGCGATCGTTATAGGCATAATAAGGCCCTATCGGGCGTGGATTATGACTGACCGACTCTTTAGTATAATCTTTGGCGACTTCGCTTAACTTCATTGAGTTATCAGAATAATCTTTTTTCAATTTTTTACGGGTTTCAGGTTTAATGGCACTACCTAACCACAATATAAATTCACCAATATACATTAAAATGTCCCCTGGACTGCTTGATTAAACTCAGCTAACTCTTCAGTTAAGTCATCAAATTGATCACGTTTGGGATCTTTGCTCAAGCAGCCACAATCTAACCTTACCAATTAATCCTCTGCATTCTCTTTTATGGGCTTTTCAGCTTGTTTTGCTGTTTTTGTTTTTCTTTTTCGGCTGGCTTTTTTCTTGGGTCTTTTAAATTGACCATAGTCGATAAGTTCGCCTGTTTCGTCATCAATCACGCCCCACTCTTGGCTACTATCTAAAATCGCCTTTTGTACCTCGGGTGGGTAATCTGATAGGGTGGTTTCTTTTGGTAAAGGTTTACCGGGTTTACCCGCTTGCCTGATCACTTTTGGCCAACGAGGTTGCCAGCATAGGCATTCCGAAATAAAGTAACCCATAGTATAAAATGGCAATAAGATTAAAAAGACGGGGATTAACATTAAAATCATGATCACACTGGGGTTATTTTTTGCCAGATGGATCATGGGGCGAATATGCCCCTCAACACCGTGAAAAGGCATGGGTAAATGGGTGCTTAGGCATGGTTTTGGCAGGTTTTGGGGACCGTCTTCCATATAACGTCGGATAAATTCCCACTCGTCTTTATAATCTTGGGGATCATAAGTGTTTTTACCGACGCCCACGGACTGTGCAACTGGAAAGCCAGTTTTATAAGGGTGAAAGGAGAACACATTAACTAAGTTGGTACCGCCCATATCCGAGCCAGTCTTGCCAAAATTAGAGGGCATAATATGTTCCCATTTAAACACTGCTGTACCGCCACAATATTTAGGGCGTTGTACATACACTTGTCGTGTTACTCGATTAAACCGTACCCGAATATGGCGAAGCGTGAATAACTCTAAGCGACAGACATAACGGAAGTAGCGGATGCATAAATAAGTGGAAACTAAAAATATAATTAAAAAAAATATTATTGCAAATATACCCGAGGCAACATTACCACGCTCATGATGATATAATTTGAGTAAAATATTTAATCCCAAATCTCCACTAGAATAAGGAATAAAAAATATAGCAAAACTAATCCAAGTAATAATCCCCCGAAAATTTTCAAACATACCCCCTCGTATCTCTAAATAGCGATCGTTATAGGCATAATAAGGCCCTATCGGGCGTGGATTATGACTGACCGACTCTTTGGTATAATCTTTGGCGACTTCGCTTAACTTCATATCACCACTAAAATAGCCCATTTTCAATTTTTTACGGGTTGCGGTTTTAATAGCACTACTTAACCAAAATAAATATTCACCAATATACATTAAAATGTCCCCTGAACTGCTTGATAAAACTCACTTAGCTCCTCGGTTAAGTCATCAAATGGCTTACGTTCGGGATCTTTACTAAAGCAGCAACGATCTAACCATTTTTGTAATGCGTTATCGTCAAAGATGATAATGGCGATAGTAACTACCACAGTAAAAAAAGTTATAAAAAAATTAATATGAGCAAGAAAAATAGCAACCGATTCTATCGTTACTGCTTGCCCTAGTAATAGACCAACTGCTGCCACTCTGACCAACACAGTCCGCTCAATACTTTGAGTCACAATTCTTTCTAGCCATGGAACTAAAGAACCTAATGCCACAAGGAATTGTGTTATACTAAGCGCAAAGATTGCCATTGCTCTAGCATAATAAGCTATTGTTATTATATCGTTATTTTTTTCACTTGCTTTTTTACCATCTATAAAATCAAAGTATACGGACATTCCTCCTGCCATTGCCGATAAGGTCGCACCCCATAAAAATATTCGGCCAAAGGCATTACGTGTTGCAATTGCGGTCATCGATTTTGGATCTTTACCGATACAACATTCAATAACACTTGTCCCTATTTGGAATATTGCAGCCATGGTTGTCATCCCTGATGCGAGAAGTTCGGCTCGTTCTCGCCAATTTGTCCATTTGCCTTGTGTAAATTTTCGGATTGTGTCATAAGCGCTAAACCCGAAAACGATCATGGCAATTCGGGTATTAACCAGATCGGCATTTTGAAAATGCTCCCTCGCTCTACGGGTTATTTGTCCAGCGCCTTTTGCTGGGTCAGCAGTAAAACTTTGTCCACAAATATTAATGCGTAAACCATACAGCTTTCGCGCCTCTTTATTAATTGTAGACAAAATCATATTACCAAAAAAGTTAAGAAGTCGCTGTTCAACCCGTGTTGAAGTTACCTTTAAAAAATATCGTACTAAATCAGCAAATGAGGTTGATAATAATGCAATAGGCAAGCCACGTGCCGCTAAGTCATCAATTATGGGACCCGTTTGATTAATATGGTCTGTGATTTTATTAAGTAAATCAACGGCGGTATCAATTGTTGATAGATGGTCAGTATTTGTAATAGGGCCATCGCTGATGATGATTTTTTTTTGCAAATCCAGATACTCATTAATTGTATCGATTATGCTTGTAATATTAAAACTATATGCACGCCAGCATAAATTTTCACGGGTAATTTTGCGGGCTCTCCACCACTTATCAAATTGTTTTCTTACAGAAGGCGAGCCGCTTGCACCACAGATACATGCACTGACTTGCAGAGTAAACTGAATGCCATCGAGTTTTTCGTTAGAGTCATAAAAATCTAGCGCTAGCAGCAGGTGTGCAGACTTTAACCACTTTATATAATCTTGGCTATGATTTTCTGCCTTTTGTTCGGCAAGTTGACTTTTTTCATCAAAATTTTTTTGAAAGGTATCGAGCTTTTCTTGCGATAATCGGCTCCAATATTTTTCTTTAAATTCTTCTTCCGAGGCTTCTTGGGTATAGATATTATCAATGTTTTTCTTATACCGTTCTTGATCTTCATCAATATATCTATTCAAAATTTCTTTCATCTCATCGGATAGCTCTGGATCTGAGCCATATATTCTCAAGTAGTCATAATGTCGATTTTGCTTGTTTATCATTTGTTTAATGCGCATTTGACGGAATGAGTCTTTAAGCCCATAAAGCTGTCTAGAAATGAGTAAGCGGTGTTCGTTAGAAATGCCTTCATTATCTTTAGTTTCCATCCAAGGTTTCATATTTTGTTGTAATGCTTGATTGCGCCGATTATTTAAACTTTGAGTGATGCCGATAGCATCGTTGACAACAATGGCTGCACCTTGACGTTTTTTCAGCTTTTTGTATATCGACAAATAACGATAAAAATTCTTACCTATGGATGCATCATTAAAATTTGTACGCTTGGAGTAGACAAATTCTACGTTCTGTTTTTTTTGATATGCTTGACATCGCTCAGCTGATTGATTACCCCAAAAAGGCGTGTTATTTAAAAATTCCTCTTGGGTTGCTAGCTTTTCTGCTGTGGAAAATTCTAAAATATTGGGTGAAAATTCATCTGGTAATATTGATTTAACGCCATTGCGAATTTCATCGGGTGTTATGCCGTCAAGTAAATAGAGATCCTGATCTTCATATTTCGCTAATAGCTTTGCACTGATTTTATTAGGTGCAAATATAAAATAGATCTTAATGATATTTTCGCTTTCTTTAAAACTAATATACGACGCATCGGCTCCATCAAATGCAATATTGCAGGTATAGGTAGGGGGAATATTACTTACGTTTTCAACATTTTTATGTTCAATCAAACACCCCTCTGGGCTAGAGGTAAATACACGCCATTTTTTGCCCGTGTTACGATGTTCTAAAACGTATAAATAACCTTGTCTAAGCATTTGTAAACAATACTTAGAATGTGTTAATGGTATATCTTTAACTTTTTTTTGCACAAAATTGGGTAATGGTGGTATATCATTGCGCGATAGGTAACCAGCTATAGACAAACGAGTTGGTAGCACAAATAAATTACCCTCTTTGTCTTGACAACTAGGACAACGTTTACCTGGATTTTGTTCATTTGTCTTCAATAGCCCTAGTAAATTATCAAGCGATGCCATGCTTTATTCCTTCTTGCCATTCATTAAAATATTGTTTAATTTTGTTAATATCCTTATTATTAATAAGGTTAGCACATAGATCTTTATCTATTGATTGAAAAAATGATGGTGGTTGAGCCATGATATAGCTAACCATATAATTGAGTATGTGTTTATCAGGTTGTGTGTAACTTGCCATATACACCCATTCTAACAGCTGATTTAATATTTTTTTCTGCTCTGTGGTTAATGTGTTATTTTGTTGATTTGTTGTAATGTATTCGTAATAATTATATGTCTGTGCAATATTAAGTTGTTGCCATTGGCGAGAGCTTATTTGATAGTTAATATCAGATAAGATTATTTCTGGTTTATGATGTAGTTCGATATAGTTATCATGCCAATAATACCAATACTCAATTACACCGAATAAGTTATCTAATTGTTGTTGATCAAAAATTCTAACTAAATGATTTAAAACTTTGGGGTCATAAAAACGAAAAAGATAATAGCTTCCATCATAGCGCATAAACATGGCATTACTAATTTGTTTTTGAATATAATTAATAGGATATAGTGAAAATAAGATCGCAATCGCTGCAGATTTTTTATCATTTAAGTTTTGAATAATATCTTCTAAAACCGATGTTGGCTTTGATTGCGCACTTTCGGCTATTGATTGTTTGGATATTGTGCAAAGCTGTAAGCATTCATAATCTGTCGATACAGTATCTTGCCTATCGCGAACAGGAACAATTGACTCAAAATCAAAATAATTTTTTAAAAAGAATTCATCATTGATTTTGGGATCAACAAGTAAATGTAATTTACCAAACTGCATTAGGTGCTGAGTAATTATTTGACTAATTTGGTTATCAGGTATTAAATTTTTCATTATTATCTTTCCACAAAAATAGCATGTTCGTTGGTTGAGTTTTCTTGAACTCCAGAACAAATAGGTGGTAATTTCGATTTAATGTCCATATTCGCCGGCCCCATCTTTTGCAATACATTACATTTAAGATAGATATTATCCTGTGTGCCCAGTTCAATGCCTTCGCTGCTGATTTTGATATAAGAGCCACCACAGATTAGCGTTATCTCTTTGGCTGCTGTTATCTGCGTTTTACCATCCACACTATCCACTTTGATATCTTGCTTGGCGGCCATATTGAGGTTAGCATTTTGGGCTTGCACTTCAATATCACCTTGGTTGGCAAACAGTTTCATGCCTGATTTTTGCGCAAATAAGCCAATCGCCTCGCCCGCTGAAAGGGTGACGTTGTTTAAAGCGTTGATGTCGGTTTGATGTTCGCTGGTTAAGGTGAGGCTGTTAGCTGTCGATAGTTGGATATTTTCAGGGCTAGTTAGGGCGATGCCTTCTTGCGCATAAGCCAGTATACCACTTTGGGTTAGCTCACTTAAGTTGGCTTTAAGTTGGTCTTGGCTGTCGGTATCGGCGCTGTGCGCTTCGGATTGGGTAGCGGCATTTTGTAGGGCTTTGGCAATGGATAAGGCATTTTCAAGTTGGGCAATCGCCGCTTGCATATCGAGCTGTTTGCCTTGCGCTTTCGGCTGGGTTTGGGTGGTTAAGTATAAGCCTCTATTAGCGGCAATCGCCCCCCATTCGTCAGTGCGCAGTTCAAAGCCTTCACCACGTTGTCCTTTTTTGTTATCAACCAAATGCCCTAAATTAAGTTGGCTTTTGCCGTATTCGGTGGCCAGTTTGATATGCTCTTTCCCGCGTTTATCATCCATGCGCAGTTTGTTATTAGCTGGCGTGCGAATGACATTGCGATGTTTGTTGATGGTGGTGATAGGGTCAGGGTGAGCACTGTCATGCATCGCATGAGCAATATACGGCCTATCGGGATTGCCCTGCATAAAGGCAATGGCTACTTCAGTGCCGTCAATTAACGGGAAGTGAAAACCATAGGTGTTACCCGCATAAGGTTTAGCTAAACGTACCCACAGGCTTTCCGTGCCACTTTTCCATTCTTTCAGGTCGACATTAAATTTAACCCGATAGCGCCCTTGCGGGTCGATATAGCCATAGGTGTCATGATTAGGACTGGTGACACGGGCAGGTAAAGTGCCACTGACTTGTGGCCAGCGTATGGGCGCAGGGCGATAAGGTTTTAAGGCTTGATAAGGAATGGCGGTAAAGGTGAGTTCATAGGCATCAGTGCGGTTACCCTGCCCCTGTACACTTAAAATAATGATACCGTCATTGATATCGGCCAGCGGACTGCCGTTGAGGTTAATCCATTGACCGGGGGCAAGGTTATAGCGGTTACTCTTACCTTTGAGGATAATTTGCTGGCTAATCGCCT
>NZ_JBXSQI010000039.1:0-6169 GCF_057063565.1 Gilliamella sp. X-57
CTTTTCGGTAATACGACTCTTCCGCCGCATCAATCGTGATATCTTTGCCTGCGCCAAGATTCACATTATGCGTCCCAACCACTTCGCTGCCCGTCACGGTTAAATGGTTGCCCGCATTAATGTTCACCCTGTCACCATAAACCCCACTGCCTTTTTGCGTGATATTATCGACCTCAATATCTTCAGTAATTGAACCCTTATTGAGTAAGCCTTTGGTTTTGGCTTTGTGATGCTCGGTTAACTGTAAACGCGCTTGCTCACTACCGATATTAATATCATGCTCGGCTAGGATATTTAAGCGCTTATCGCTCGATAATGCCGCCGATTTCGCCAAGATATCATGCCCCGCAATTAAGTTAAGGTCACCTTGGGTTAACAGTTCACTGCCCACCACATCTTCAATATCAACCTTGTGTGAGTGATTCTTATTCCATATCGCGTCTTGATAGCTTTCTGTCTTTAAGGTCGATAAATTGATATCGTGCCCCGCTATCACGTTAGTGACCCCATCTTCACCGCCATTTATTACCAAGGCCGCACCCAAATTGATATCATGCCCCGCTTTTAAGTGGATATCACCATCGGTGACGCTGAGACTTGAAACTTGGTCAATCACCGTGTTTTTGCTTTTGCTCGCACCGTAATGCGTTTCGCTGGTCGAGGTGGTGCTATTTAAGTTGATGTCGTTATTCGCCTGTAAATAAGCCAACCTATCCGCTTTTAATTTGCCACTGCTGTTAATGCTATCTTTCGCTTGAATGATAATTGCACCCGCATCAATCAAACCTTGGTTATTGACGTTATTGCCTAATAAGGCAACCCGGTTTTTACCTAATATCGTCCCCGAATTTCCTATATCCTTCTTCGCCAACACCGTGACACTTTTACCCGATAATAATGCCCCCTCCGACGTTAATTGTGGGCGGTTAACGAGGTAAACTTGTGGCACCAATACCGAGACCAGTTGTCCATCGACCATCACCGTCTTGCTTTCCAACCAGACAATATCACTAGTCAAAGCTTTCATTTGTTCCGCTGACAGCGAGGCACCTACCGATAATCCGTACTGCTTAGCAAACGTGGCCCCAGCATTCATTAAGGCTTTATACTGCTCTAGGTCACTGCTATAATCACCAATATAACGATGACCCGTTAAAATGGCAATTTGCTCTCGGATGAGCTGTTGCTCGTAATAACCATCCCCTAACCGTTTTTGGATGTTATTCGGATCAACCCGTAATTGGTTAAGCATATAATCCGAACTTAACCACTTTTTGCGATTGGTGAAACGGCTGTCGGTTTCCACCAAATAATTGCTTTGTGGATCTTTATTAATTATCGATAAGCTATTTTGCGGTAAGGTCAGATTAGGCTCAACAAAGATGATTGAATCCGCATGTGACTGACCCGCTTCACTCGGCACCGAAACTTTTTGATTATCATCAATTATCGGTGCGTCGGGCTTTTCAACTTTCTCGGGCGGCAAAATGGGTTGTGTGATCGGCAAATCATGAATTGGCGATTCGGTTGAAATGCTGACATTGCCTTTTTCTTTACCCTGATTGATGATATCTTCTAGCGAATTGTCTAGATGTTTCTCATTTTTGATCTCTGTTACGATCGGATTAACAATGTGACCTATGCTAACTTTTTCCTCTTCACGTGGTTGCAAATCAACGTTGGTTTTATCTAGATTGCTATGCGATTCTATTTTGGCATGCTCAAGATCGATAGTAGTAATGAATTGGTTTTTATAATCTTTCCATTCTGCTCTTTTTGTATATACGGTTTTACCTTTCCTATGTCCTTTATCTCGATAATGATAAATTTTATCACCAGTATCGGTAACGGTGCGCTGACCTTTTAATGAGTGATTATTGAGTGTGCCAGTCATGATATCTAAGGCATTACCGGCAATAATTTTACTATTATCATTCTCTAAATGGTCGGATTGGACAACCAAATTCTTTCCTGAAATGATTTCTGCCGGCGCGGTACTTTTAATTTTAGTTTCATAAATATTTCTTGTGTAGTCATATTTGTGATACTTATAAGTGGAATCAAAAGCGCCATTATTTGAATGCAAAACAGGATATCTATGCCGTTTTTTAGGGCTAGTGCGAATACTCACTTCATCTGGCTTAAATCGTCGTGCGTCACCGCTTGGGGAATATTCAACAATATGTTGGCTATCGACTAAGACATCTTCAGTTTCAATATGGTCATTAATGTTGTTAATTTGATTAACGTTTAATGTCATATCGTCAGTCGCTTCGATCCGCGCTGAGTGGTTGTTTAGTGTTTGCCCCTCAATGTACATATCCCCTAAGCTGAGTATTAGTGCATGATTGGTGTTATTTAACGTGTTGACATCCAATAAAAGCGCTTCCCTTGCTGCAATAGTTGGCGCAATGGGGCTAGTTAAAGCAGGAGCACGGTTGTTGACTTCATGGGCTTTGATATAAATCCAATCCCCATATAAGCGTGCCCCGTCTAGATTGTCAACACGCTGTGAAGCGTTCAAATTTACCTCACCACCATCAATCAACCCTTTATTTTCCAATATACGTCCTTCGGTATTGATTTCCTCAGATTCTATAATCCCTGTGGCGGTATTTTTAATTTCATCACTCCTAAGGGTGATTGCTTGACCCGATGAGATTTTTCCGTCATTGGTAATTTGGCTTGCATTGATTAAAATATCATTATTCGCTAGCAAGCTGTTTTTGTTATCAAACGCCTGAGTTAAATTAAGCGCAATATCGTTTTCAGCGAGCAGTTCACCGTCGCCACTCAGTTGATTGGCGTTAATGGTAATATCATTGGCTAATAAACGTGCTTGGTTATTAGCTATTTTATCCGCTTGAATATGTAATAACGTTTTGGCAATCATATCGGCTTGTTGGTTTTCAAGCGATTGGGTTTTTAACTCAATTTGCCCTGCATTCAATTTGGCATGCTGATTAGTAATAGCATTTGCAATAATCTTCAATAAGCTTGCGGTTTCAAGTTTTGATTGGCTGTTATTAATCGAATCAGCCTCAATCAAAATGCCCTTATTGGCCACCATTGTTGAGTGTTGATTATCAATAGCCCCCTGAGAGTGTAATTGAATTTGTTGCATCGCCGTTAGCGTTGCCTGATTGTTAGTTAAATTATTTTCTGCCTGTAACTCAATATTGCCCATGCTCAATAATTTGGCTTGTCGGTTATCAAGGGTTTGTCCCGCTAAGGTGACATCCCCTTTGGCTTGAATATCGGCAGACTGGTTATTGATGTGATTTGCGTTGACCGTTAGGTCACTTTCTGCGACCAATTGTGCTTGATGATTATTCACATTATTGGCAGTAATGGCCAATAAGCCCTTACTGCTTAATTCAGCATCGTCATTATCTAAATCATCAGCATGGATAATCAGGCCGTCTTTCCCCGAAATGAGGAGTGCATGTTGATTGGCTAAGCTGGCATTGACATTAATTTGCATACCTTGATTAGCCTGTAGTGCCGCTTCACGATTGTCAAGGTTATTGGCATGAATCGAAATATGTTTATCAGCTAACCATAAGGCGTTTTGATTATTTATTTCGTCACTGTTTACGGTAATATTTTGTTTTGCTGATAAGGTACCATCTTGGTTGTTCGTTTTATTGGCATCAATATGTATAGAATCGTTAGTAATTAACGTGGCGGATTGATTATCAAATTCGGTACTTTGGATATTGATGCCTTTATCGGCATGGATATAGGCCGATTGGTTGGCTAATTTTTTAGCGGTTAATGCTAATTGAGCACCCGATATTAAGGTCGCCTCGTTATTATTTAAATCATTGGCTTTAACGGTAATGTCCTTATCCGCTTTCCATACCGCCGATTGATTATTGATTTCATCACTTTCAAGGATGATGGCATTTTGGCTGACCCATTTGACCAAGGTGCTATTGAGCTTTTTCGCTTTTATGCGAAGATTATCATCGGCTTTTAAGATGGATGACTGACTATTGAGTTCATCGGCATTAAGCTTGACTTCACCACCGGCTGCCAATAAGCTATTTTGATTATGAATGTGTTTGGCCACCATATCGATTTTATTTTGCGTTCGAATATCAGCTTCTTGATTATCTAATTGCTCATCGGCAGTAAATCCAACATTGCCTTTAGCCAGCATCGTGCTCTGTTGATTGTTAATGCTTTTACCTTGCATGGTCAGGTCATGATGCGATTTGATTTTCGAACGTTGATTATCAATTAACTGTGACTCAAGGTTGAGTTTATCACCTGAAATCAATGTCGCATCAGCATTGTTCAATTTGTTGGTAGCCGCCATTGATAGCGCTTTACCTGATTGCATCGCTAAATGGCGGTTATCAATATCTTTACCTTGTATATTTATCGATTGCTGGCTAATGATTTGTGCATTTTGATTGTCAATATCGTCAGCCTGAATATGAATATCTGCTAGTGCATTGATAAGGGTATTTTGGTTATTGACAATATTCGACGCTAAGTCAATTTTTCCATAGCTGAGTAATTTGCTGTTATGATTATTTAAATGCGGTGCTTTAAAGAAAATATTTTTATAGCTTGATATTGACGAATTTTGATTATTTATCGTTTGGGCATCAGCACTAATATGACCTTCACTAATCCATTTAGCATTGTTATTGTCTAATTGTGAAGTTGCACTCACTGTTATGTCATCTTTGGCACTTAAGGTGACTTCATTTAATTTCACCATGTTAGCGGTAATGCTGGCTTGTTTTTCACTCACCATTAATCCATTTGTGGCATCAATATCATCGGTTGCATTGAGTTTAATATCACCTTTTGCCTTCACTTTTACTTTTTGGGCTTCAATATGCGAACTGGTGATATGAATATCCTGATTGCTGATAAATATCCCTTCATTAGCCCATAGTTGCTCTGCGGTTATAGCAATGCGATCGCTGGCGCTGAGTTCGGCATGATGATTATTGATATTTTTACCTTGTAACGTTAAGGTGGAATTCGTGAGTAATCGTGCTGATTGATTGTTTAGCTCAGTGGAATTAATTGACAAATCACCATTGGCTTTTAATTCTGCAGATTGGTTATTCACCTGCTGCCCATCAATCGCAATATTATGGAGTGCGGTGAGTTTGGCATATTGGTTAAAAAATTGTTTAACATTCAGATTAATCGTGTTTTCAGAAATAAATGTCGATGCTTCATTGTTCATTAATGCACTGTGAATATTGATATCACCTTTCGCACTTAACGCTGCTTTTTGGTTGTTAATTTGGTTGGCATGGATCGTTAAAGCGCCTTCCGTTAATAATTCAGACTGTTGATTATCAATCTGATGGCTAGCAATGGTTAAATCTTTTTTTGATTGTAATGTTGATTTTTGGTTTTCTAATGTTTTCGCCTTTATTTGCAAATGGTCATGACTGACTAATAGCGATTCATTATTGATAATCTGTTGGCTTTGTAAATTAATTGCCCCTTCCGCCAAAAGCGTCGCCTTGTGATTATCGATGAAGTCCTCAGCATTAAAATTAATGCTGCTGCCCGCATTGAATTTGGATTGCGCATTGTTGATATTATGGGCGCTAAAGGCAATATCTTTATTCGCCAGTATAACCGATTGTTGATTATTAATGGTGTTGGCATTAGCAGAGTAAGAGCTATTCGTTTTAGTTTGTAAATGACGACTATCAATGGCATTGCTCGCTTGTAAAGTGATATCTTTTTCACTCTTGATTGTAGCTGCATTGATGTCGATATTTTCGGCGGTTAATGTAACCGATTCCGCTATATTTTGGCTGTTGGCTAGATGAATATTTTTTTGCGCATTGACTCTGATGTGTTGACCGGCCAGATTTTTACCCGTGAGGGAAACTTGATTAGCATCAGCGATAATATTACCAGGCTCGGTCAGTTTTCCCTTTTCATCAATACCCGCAGCCACAGTACTATTTTTAGTGCTATTTATCGCTGAGCCTTTAAGAACAACATCGTGCTTGGCAAGGAATGAACCCTCATTCACAATGGCTTTTTGACTGTTTAAGTGGATATTTTGTTGACTGTAAATTTGCTTGCTATTGCGAATGTCCTGTTGACTGCTTAAGCGAATATCTTGCTGAGCCTGCATCGCCCCCGTATTGACAATTTTTCCATCCGCCGTCAAAGT
>NZ_JBXSQI010000040.1:0-1716 GCF_057063565.1 Gilliamella sp. X-57
AAGAAACAGACAATCTGTGTGGGCACTTGCGAGACAAAGAATGAAAAGTCTACGGACTTAAAAATTAAGTCTTGATAAGTGACACTGAAGATTCATTTGAATATGTCAGAGACAGTTATTGAGCATCAAACTTTAAATTGAAGAGTTTGATCATGGCTCAGATTGAACGCTGGCGGCAGGCTTAACACATGCAAGTCGAACGGTAACATGAGTGCTTGCACTTGATGACGAGTGGCGGACGGGTGAGTAAAGTATGGGGATCTGCCGAATGGAAGGGGACAACAGTTGGAAACGACTGCTAATACCGTATAATGTTGAGAGACCAAAGCATGGGACTTTCGGGCCATGCGCCATTTGATGAACCCATATGGGATTAGCTAGTAGGTGGGGTAAAGGCTCACCTAGGCGACGATCTCTAGCTGGTCTGAGAGGATGGCCAGCCACACTGGAACTGAGACACGGTCCAGACTCCTACGGGAGGCAGCAGTGGGGAATATTGCACAATGGGGGGAACCCTGATGCAGCCATGCCGCGTGTATGAAGAAGGCCTTCGGGTTGTAAAGTACTTTCGGTGATGAGGAAGGTAGCGTATCTAATAGGTGCGTTAATTGACGTTAATTACAGAAGAAGCACCGGCTAACTCCGTGCCAGCAGCCGCGGTAATACGGAGGGTGCGAGCGTTAATCGGAATGACTGGGCGTAAAGGGCATGTAGGCGGATAATTAAGTTAGGTGTGAAAGCCCTGGGCTCAACCTAGGAATTGCACTTAAAACTGGTTATCTGGAGTATTGTAGAGGAAGGTAGAATTCCACGTGTAGCGGTGAAATGCGTAGAGATGTGGAGGAATACCGGTGGCGAAGGCGGCCTTCTGGACAGATACTGACGCTGAGATGCGAAAGCGTGGGGAGCAAACAGGATTAGATACCCTGGTAGTCCACGCTGTAAACGATGTCGATTTGGAGTTTGTTGCCTAGAGTGATGGGCTCCGAAGCTAACGCGATAAATCGACCGCCTGGGGAGTACGGCCGCAAGGTTAAAACTCAAATGAATTGACGGGGGCCCGCACAAGCGGTGGAGCATGTGGTTTAATTCGATGCAACGCGAAGAACCTTACCTGGTCTTGACATCCACAGAATCTTGTAGAGATATGAGAGTGCCTTCGGGAACTGTGAGACAGGTGCTGCATGGCTGTCGTCAGCTCGTGTTGTGAAATGTTGGGTTAAGTCCCGCAACGAGCGCAACCCTTATCCTTTGTTGCCATCGGTTAGGCCGGGAACTCAAAGGAGACTGCCGTTGATAAAGCGGAGGAAGGTGGGGACGACGTCAAGTCATCATGGCCCTTACGACCAGGGCTACACACGTGCTACAATGGCGTATACAAAGGGAGGCGACCTCGCGAGAGTAAGCGGACCTCATAAAGTACGTCTAAGTCCGGATTGGAGTCTGCAACTCGACTCCATGAAGTCGGAATCGCTAGTAATCGTGAATCAGAATGTCACGGTGAATACGTTCCCGGGCCTTGTACACACCGCCCGTCACACCATGGGAGTGGGTTGCACCAGAAGTAGATAGCTTAACCTTCGGGAGGGCGTTTACCACGGTGTGGTTCATGACTGGGGTGAAGTCGTAACAAGGTAACCGTAGGGGAACCTGCGGTTGGATCACCTCCTTACGAAGAGCTCGTAAGTGTTCACACAGATTGTTTGTTTAGAAGAA
>NZ_JBXSQI010000040.1:2641-5530 GCF_057063565.1 Gilliamella sp. X-57
GGAGCCCAAGCGGGTAGCATATAGTATTAGTGGAAGCGTCTGGAAAGTCGCACGATAGAGGGTGAAAGTCCCGTACACGAAGGTGCGATATGTGGAAGCTTATAGAGTAGGGCGGGACACGTGATATCCTGTCTGAAGAAGGGGGGACCATCCTCCAAGGCTAAATACTCCTGATTGACCGATAGTGAACCAGTACCGTGAGGGAAAGGCGAAAAGAACCCCGGGAGGGGAGTGAAATAGACCCTGAAACCGTGTACGTACAATCAGTGGGAGCTGCTGCCGTTGGGTAGTAGTGACTGCGTACCTTTTGTATAATGGGTCAGCGACTTATATTCTGTAGCAAGGTTAACCGAATAGGGGAGCCGAAGGGAAACCGAGTATTAACTGTGCGTTAAGTTGCAGGGTATAGACCCGAAACCCGGTGATCTAGCCATGGGCAGGTTGAAGGTTGGTTAACACTAACTGGAGGACCGAACCGACTAATGTTGAAAAATTAGCGGATGACCTGTGGCTGGGGGTGAAAGGCCAATCAAACCGGGAGATAGCTGGTTCTCCCCGAAAGCTATTTAGGTAGCGCCTCATGAGTAACTGTTGGGGGTAGAGCACTGTTTCGGCTAGGGGGCCATCCCGGCTTACCAACCCGATGCAAACTCCGAATACTGACAAGTTTAATCATGGGAGACACACGGCGGGTGCTAACGTTCGTCGTGAAGAGGGAAACAACCCAGACCGCCAGCTAAGGTCCCAAAGTCATAGTTAAGTGGGAAACGAAGTGGGAAGGCTTAGACAGCTAGGATGTTGGCTTAGAAGCAGCCATCATTTAAAGAAAGCGTAATAGCTCACTAGTCGAGTCGGCCTGCGCGGAAGATGTAACGGGGCTAAAACTATGCACCGAAGCTGCGGCAGTGCACGTAAGTGTATTGGGTAGGGGAGCGTTCTGTAAGCCGTAGAAGGTGTGTTGTGAGGCATGCTGGAGGTATCAGAAGTGCGAATGCTGACATAAGTAACGATAAAGCGGGTGAAAAGCCCGCTCGCCGGAAGACCAAGGGTTCCTGTCCAACGTTAATCGGGGCAGGGTGAGTCGACCCCTAAGGAGAGGCCGAAGGGCGTATCTGATGGGAAACGGGTTAATATTCCCGTACTGGCTATAACTGCGATGGGGGGACGAAGAAGGCTAGGTTTACCACCTATTGGATGGTGGGTTAAGCATGTAGGCGTGTGATTAGGCAAATCCGGTCACTGAAACGCTGAGGTGTGATGACGAGCTGCTAAGGCAGTGAAGTAATTGATGCCCTGCTTCCAGGAAAATCCTCTAAGCTTCAGGTTATAGTTAATCGTACCCGAAACCGACACAGGTGGTCAGGTAGAGAATACTCAGGCGCTTGAGAGAACTCGGGTGAAGGAACTAGGCAAAATGGTGCCGTAACTTCGGGAGAAGGCACGCTGATGGTAATTGAAGTCCCACGCGGATGTAGGTGAAGTCAGTCGAAGATACCAGCTGGCTGCAACTGTTTAATAAAAACACAGCACTGTGCAAACACGAAAGTGGACGTATACGGTGTGACGCCTGCCCGGTGCTGGAAGGTTAATTGATGGGGTTATGCGTAAGCAGAAGCTCTTGATCGAAGCCCCAGTAAACGGCGGCCGTAACTATAACGGTCCTAAGGTAGCGAAATTCCTTGTCGGGTAAGTTCCGACCTGCACGAATGGCGTAATGATGGCCAGGCTGTCTCCACCCGAGACTCAGTGAAATTGAAATTGCCGTGAAGATGCGGTGTACCCGTGGCAAGACGGAAAGACCCCGTGAACCTTTACTATAGCTTGACAGTGAACATTGAGCCTTAATGTGTAGGATAGGTGGGAGGCAAAGAAGCATGCACGCCAGTGTGTGTGGAGTCGACCTTGAAATACCACCCTTTAATGTTTGATGTTCTAACCTATACTTCTGAATCGAGGTAAGGGACACTGTCTGGTGGGTAGTTTGACTGGGGCGGTCTCCTCCCAAAGAGTAACGGAGGAGCACGAAGGTTAGCTAATCCTGGTCGGACATCAGGAGGTTAGTGCAATGGCAAAAGCTAGCTTGACTGCGAGAGTGACGGCTCGAGCAGGTACGAAAGTAGGTCATAGTGATCCGGTGGTTCTGAATGGAAGGGCCATCGCTCAACGGATAAAAGGTACTCCGGGGATAACAGGCTGATACCGCCCAAGAGTTCATATCGACGGCGGTGTTTGGCACCTCGATGTCGGCTCATCACATCCTGGGGCTGAAGTAGGTCCCAAGGGTACGGCTGTTCGCCGTTTAAAGTGGTACGCGAGCTGGGTTTAGAACGTCGTGAGACAGTTCGGTCCCTATCTGCCATGGGCGTAGGAAAATTGAGAGGGTTTGCTTCTAGTACGAGAGGACCGAAGTGAACGCACCGCTGGTGTTCGGGTTGTGATGCCAATTGCATTGCCCGGTAGCTACGTGCGGAATAGATAAGTGCTGAAAGCATCTAAGTACGAAACTAGCCTCGAGATGAGTTTTCCCTGAAGAGATTCAGTAAGGTCCGTTTGAGACTAAGACGTAGATAGGTCAGGTGTGTAAGTGTAGTGATACATTGAGCTAACTGATACTAATGAACCGAGAGTCTTAACCTTACAACTCGGAGTTGTTTTGGGGTTACGCGAGAGATTGTATAAAAGTTGAAATAACAGTTTGTTCCGGATTGAGAGATTAGTGCAGATATGAGATAATGTAACTAATTGAAAAGAGTACAGGATATGTCTGGCGGTAATAGCGCGGTGGTCCCACCTGACCCCATGCCGAACTCAGAAGTGAAACGCCGTAGTGCCGATGGTAGTGTGGGTATTACCCATGTGAGAGTAGGGGGCCGCCAGACTTTTAAATTT
>NZ_JBXSQI010000041.1:0-5448 GCF_057063565.1 Gilliamella sp. X-57
ACCAAGTGGTCGGATTCGCGTTTAATCGCCGTCGCTTCGTCTGATTGTTGTTGCTGGTGTAGTCTTTCTTTGGCTTCTGTTGGATTGATAAACTCATTTAATAGCAACCTCACAATTGAGGGGAGTTCTTGCTCTATTTTGCTAACCAAGTTTAAATCTCGCTCTTTTTCAGGGATGACCTCGCCGAAGTGAAAGATAACTCTACGCCGTGATATACCGCCGTTACGCTCGTTAAATCTCATTGCCTCGTTATTGATAACCAAGACTACCGCAGGGATTTTACAAGAATAGGGTTGCTTGTGTTTTGGGTCTATTGCGACTTCATCACCGCCAGTAATTGCTTTTAATCCTGCGCCACTCCCCATATAACGCGGTTGGTCGGGTAATATGACTAATGAGTAACCCACGATTAAGGCTCTGTCTCTTGCCTTTTCTAATGCGTCCATAGTGCCTATTACAGTATTGTTTTTACCTGATAACATCGTCGCAATTTCAGCAAAAACACTTTTACCGCTACCGCCTGCGCCTGTAACCTCTAAGAATAATTGCCAGTCATGACGATTAGCCAATATCATATATAGCGCAGCTAAGATATTTTTAGCCTTATCTTGATTGCCTGATGCTCTTTTTAGCCATTTAGCGAAGTTTGGCGCGTGAGTATCAAAAGATTCATTTTCTTTGGCAGGGTAGTAATCAATATCATTACTGACTAATAGCCAATCTTGCTTATTGTGAGGTCTAAAGGTTTGGTTTTTTAGCTCATATACGCCATTTTTAAAGCAGATTAAATCTTTCTGAGGTGTTCCCATTATAGGCAGTGATAACCTGAGCGATTCAACCGCTGAGCTAATTCGCATAGGGTTAAATGGCTCGCCTGATTGAGTGAATAAATCGGCTAGCGTTCGCATTAACAGTTTATCGCTTATAGGTTGCCATGCGTTATCTTGATAGTGATAGATTTCATCGGTAGTAAGATTAATCGCAAGGTTATTATCATAATATTGATTGAGCAGTTCGGCGCGTTGGCTTGATGCCATTTGCGATAGGTTCATGCTTGATAACTCGTTTTGCATGTTAAGTTTTGTCACGGTTGGTAACTCTGGTTTTATGAGGTTTTTATTAAAATGAGCCGAAGCGTTATCACTTCCAAATTGTTGTCTATAATCATCCCAATCACATTTATAATCTGTATCAGGTACTGAGTAATAACCATCTACCGCTTGAGACGCTTCTATTGCTTTAGCTAAGCCCGTATTCGGGCTTTGACCAATATCGTTATCACCTGCGATAATGATTTTAACGGTAGAATTTAGTTCACGAATAGACTTAGCTACATGAATAAGATTGCCTGCGTCAATGGCGGATATAACAATAGCCTGATGGCGGAATTCCGCTATCGATATCCCTGTGGCTAAACCCTCACAGATAATAATTTCATTATGTGCGAGCAAATTTGCGCACACCTCGGCAGGTCTGCTCAATATTGAGCGCACTAATATAAAAGCACTTTTCTTATTTGAGCCTTTCATTAAGTGCTTACTGCCGTCAGGTTCGATAAATTGACCACCTGCGTATTCATTATGAAGATTCAGCATGGGCACAAAAATGCGCCCGTTATCTAACAAGGGTAAATCAAAGGTTAACCCTTTCTTGGTCAGGTATTGAGATTGCCCTAATGTTGCTTTAGATAGCAAATACTCGACCTTTTTACATACGGGATTATCTGGTATGTTATCATTATGTAATTGTTCAGAATCTATTTTTCTAAATACGAGATTTTCCCGTATTTTGTTATTCTGATTAGACAGATTTAAACACTCCGCTACTTTATTTGATGCTTCTTTAGCGTCACATTGACAATAGTTTTTGATAAGCTCTAAGCCGTCACCACTACCGCATTGGTTACAGATATAAGTACCTCTACCATTTTGATTATCAAATCTAAATCTATCCTTACCTCCACAGACAGGGCAGGGGCAATGCTTGCCATTACCCACTTCAATACCTAATGATTGAAAGATATAATCCCATTTACCTACGGCTTGGGCTGTAATTTCATTGATTTTCATTACATCCCCCTTAATGAATTATCGCGTTAGATTCAGCTTTGATATCTTCGGCTAAATCAATAAATAACGTTGCAAGTATTTCTTGCCCGAATTGCGTTAGTGCCATAGGTTTATCGTCACTTTCGGCGTACATCTTTTTTAATAGTCCATAGGTACGATTTAACCCCTCACTTTCGCCAAAGTCTTCAATCAAGCATTCTTCAAGACTAACTTTTAATCCTAAAACAATTAAATCTTTATCAATATCAATCTTGATATCCTCATGAATAAACACCTTGGCACCGTTTTTATTAATCTGCTCAATTAAAAATAAACCTGCGATAATCGCCATGGTAGAATCAACGATACTATGATGAATTGCTGTTACTTCTTGCTGATTATCCATGATTTACCCCCTTAATTTGTGTCATGTATCGCCTAACTTCGGGCGGTAGTCGCTTGGTGACATCGGCGAGTAAATCAGAGATTTCATCCTTGCCAAAAGAAAGTAGCGCTACATATTTGCCATTTTTAAGCCTTAATGCGGTAATAGTGCCGTCATCGTTATGGACAAAATCAAACTCTTTCATTCTTTGCCTCCTTGCGCTCGGTTTCGCTTCTAAATAGCTTTTTAGAATCGTTAATTAAGTCTGATACAGCATCAAGGGCATAGGAGCGTAATTCTTCGTTAATTGGCGTGTTTGAATTAGCCATTATTCTTATCCTCCATTAACCCGTACCCTTGTAACTCATCAAAAGCTTGCTCTACTAAATCAACGATAACCCACAGTAAATTACTCATGTCGGCTTGTTCGATAAAAGGCTTGTCATATCCTGCGCACTTATAATTAGTGTTATCCAAAGCGATTTTAGCCATGCTCCGAACTTGAATAAGTTTTGTTTCGATGTTATTTAATATCTGAAAGTTATTATTGCCCATAGTGATAACCTCCAAAGCTTCTAGCTCTTTCAATGACTGGATATAAGCGAATTCTGGCAATAAAGATAAGGGATGATTTGCCTAGGCTCTTGCGTGCTTGGCGTTCGGTTGTTGCCGTTATTTGGACTACTTGAGCCATTGATAGGTCATAGAATTTAAATAGTTTGGTTTCACGATTACCCTTTTCTTGATGATTCGTTTTCAACATACTATTTACCTCCCTTATGGTTTTGCGTAGCATCAAGTAGGTTAATTTGATTTGAAGCGAAACAAGCGACATCCCTTAATTGTGCTAGTAAATAGCCAATATCGCGCATATCACTTTTAAGGTTCTGCTAGGAATAACTCTCATTTTCACTAGCCCAAAACATCAGGTTACCAATCGCACCTATTCCATATAGAATAGATTGCTGTAGTTCTTCAAAATGATTTTCAGCTTGTAGTAAATGGTGTGTTGGAATATCTGCTTGATAGAGATTTAAAACAGAAATTAAATTAGATAGGTCAGGTTGCCCATTTTTAGGGCGTAGGGTATCATTACTATTAGCCATAGCATTACTCCGTTTAATGTTTGTGGTTAGATAGCTCATTGAGGTGTGAACTCTTTGGGCTATTGTTTTTTGGGGCGCGACCATTATAATGGTCGTTACCATGTAATTATAATAATATTGGGTAATTACCATGTCAACACCAAAAGAAAAAAGATCACCACAATACCAAATGCGATTAACCGAAGAATTTCGGCAACAGTTAGAAGAAGAAGCTATGAAAGATGGCGATACTAGCTTAGCTACTTGGATTAAAAGAGTTTTAAGAAAAGAATTACAATCACGAGGAATCATACCTAAAGCATAATAATTAAGTTTCTTGTGGCTTCTTTTTATGGACTCAAGAAACCTACTTTTAAAATTCAACCCCATGCAATGATTAGTACGCATTAAAAAAAAGGTTTTCACTGCGTACTTAGTGCGTACTTTTACACTTGTTTCCACTGAAATAGGCTTTTTTGACTGAAAACTAGAATTATTGCCAACCAAGAAGAATTCTTTCACCTTTTGTATGGCGTTAATCCCGTCAAAATAGCAATATAAGCGATTATTTAGGGCTTGGGTATATTGCCCTATTGCTAGGGTGTTAAATGGGTGTGTAGTCATCATAATTAAGCCACCTGTGCCATATGACGGATTAAATAAGCATGAGATAACTTTATTAGCTCGGATTTTCTCTGATGATAGTCGTAACCAATATGGATTAATGTTATATTTGCGTTCTCAAGGTATGCGATATGGTTTAATTCAAATTCGTTTAGGTGGTCACGAATATTACCAGTAAGATTATTGGCTTTCTTGTATTTGCTTGATGTAGTACCTAATACGATGCGGTTAATCATATCGAATTCATTAGTAAATACGGTGTTATTTGCGCTTTTCCCCAGTGCTTTACGTTGCTCTGTTAAAGCGTCACACATAGGACGGCTATAATCTGCGACTTTTAAACGTGCTTTTAATCGATTAAGCGCTTTCTTTTGGATTGCTGGAGCGATTTCTTTAAGGTGTTCTTCACAACGTATAAAGTACTTTCTTATTGCTCGTCCTTTCTCGTTGTTTTCAATCATCGCCAATTCTTTAGCGGTTCCGATTGTGAGAATGTAATCTTTTTCTGGTCTACCGCGTCGGGTATTTTTCGCCAAATTTGGCGTTAATTCATTAGGGAGGGATATCCCCCCATTGGGGAAGTACTGCTCATTATTTGCACTTTGATTCACCAAAATGGGGGAATCAAAGATGAAAAAATCATCATTTAAAGTAAAGCCGTATTGCTCAATTCTTCCTTTTATCCAATTAGAAAAGTCTCGACCAACACCAAGAAAACGATGTAATTGTTTTGCACTAACTGTTTGCTGTAATTTACCGTTTAATTGCGTTTCTGTTACTGGTACTAAATTATTAAAATCTGTCATAAGTATTACTCCTAACGTGTCGAAAAATCCCTCTTTTAGCTAAATTTAGGCAAAGGGATGCCGTCGGCTCAAAAATGAGCTTTGCTATAAAATCAATTAATTAAGCTGCTTTGCTTGGATAAAGTTCTAAAATTTGGCTGATATCCGATTCAGTTAATAAGCTATTTTCATAACTAAGAATCAGATTAACCACCTTTTGAGCATCTTCCTTATTGGCTAGGTAATAGCGATAGTGTGAGCCTATTCCGTCAGTATTAGGTTCATCCATGCGCTTTAATGTGATGCCTAACTTTCTTTCTAGTTCTGAACAGTAATTTCTACCGCTAGAAAGCCTACAGGTGCGCAATATCTCATTTTCGGTAATACCATTGTCACCAGTACACGCAATTAATAGGTAAGCTCTCGGCTTTTTGGGTAGCTTTTTATAATCAGATTGGCTATGATTGGAAGCGTCAAGATTCCAATGCAAGCCCTCGATTATTTCGCGATATAGAGGGTTT
>NZ_JBXSQI010000042.1:0-4187 GCF_057063565.1 Gilliamella sp. X-57
CTTTTCGGTAATACGACTCTTCCGCCGCATCAATCGTGATATCTTTGCCTGCGCCAAGATTCACATTATGCGTCCCAACCACTTCACTGCCCGTCACAGTTAAATGGTTGCCCGCATTAATGTTCACTCTGTCACCATAAACCCCACTGCCTTTTTGCGTGATATTATCGACCTCAATATCTTCAGTAATTGAACCCTTATTGAGTAAGCCTTTGGTTTTGGTTTTATGATGCTCGGTCAACTGTAAACGCGCTTGCTCACTACCGATATTAATATCATGCTCGGCTAGAATATTTAAGCGCTTATCGCTCGATAACGCCGCCGATTTCGCCAAGATATCATGCCCCGCAATTAAGTTAAGGTCGCCTTGGGTTAACAGTTCACTGCCCGCCACATCTTCAATATCAACCTTGTGTGAGTGATTCTTATTCCATATCGCGTCTTGATAGCTTTCTGTCTTTAAGGTCGATAAATTGATATCGTGCCCCGCTATCACGTTAGTGACCCCATCTTCACCACCATTTATCACCAAGGCCGCACCTAAATTAATGTCATGCCCCGCTTTTAAGTGGATATCGCCATCGGTGACGCTGAGACTTGAAACTTGGTCAATCACCGTGTTTTTGCTTTTGCTCGCGCCGTAATGTGTTTCGGTGGTCGAGGTGGTGCTATTTAAGTTGATGTCGTTATTCGCCTGTAAATAAGCCAACCTATCCGCTTTTAATTTGCCACTGCTGTTAATGCTATCTTTCGCTTGAATGATAATTGCACCCGCATCAATCAAACCTTGGTTATTGACGTTATTGCCTAATAAGGCAACCCGATTTTTACCTAATATCGTCCCCGAGGATTCGATATCCTTCTCCGCCAGCACCGTGACACTTTTACCCGATAATAATGCCCCCTCCGACGTTAATTGCAGGCGGTTATTTTGTAAAAATAATTCAGGATTCTATACCGTTTCATTTTATTAAAATTCAATAACAGCTTATTACTTGACGAGTTGCATTAAGTGGGATAGGGTAAATAAAGTACGATATAGTCTTATAATCTTGTGAGATCCTAAATTGAATGGCTCAGTTTTATATACAGGTCATCCTATTGCAATTAAAACCGAGCAAATCAAATTGGTATTAGAGTTTATAACTTAGTTATAAATTGAATCATCTATTCCAATTCTGCAAGGTTTGTCACAGAACTGGAAAAAGCAAAACAAGGTTATTTAGGAATTTTACCTGTCCACCAAATCGGTTTTTCATCCGCGCCTAAGTTATCAAAAACCGATAAATGTATATGTCCATAACTTATTAAATAAGGTAATGTGGTTATAGTCACCATTACTGGCTCATATTCATAATCGGGTTCTGATTTAAAGCCCTCATAACTTATCTTGGCAGATTCAACACAATAATGAAATGCATAAAAGTAACCATCAAAAATATCATATAAAGTTGATTTTGTTCTGTCTAAATCACTTTTGGCTTTACCTGATAAAATAGGCCCCCAATCAATGGCTTCTCTATCTAACTGTTTAAACTCCTCCTCGACCAATTTCATTAAAGATTCAGCCGTATCTAGCTCTTCTAACTTCAAATATCGACGATATAAACGGTCTGTTAAAATAGACCAATCTTCTTTGGGATATTTAGGCAAAAGATAATATGAAATACAATCAAAAAATAATTTCATATCACTGTCTGTACCTAGAGTAAATACAGAACCTCCTCCACTCATACCAATAGTTATTAACATTATTTAATTACCTTTTATCTTTTAACAATCTAATTTGTTGTTTTTTAATAATTCCATTCGATTGTCTGACTATCCCTTGTTTAATTTTAAATTCTAACGCGGGTGTTAAATGCTGCCCTCTAACATCTATCACAACCTCTTGTAGCATACCATTTGGTAAATGTTTTTGTCGTTCAATTGCTTGTTTAGAAATATTATTAATCAGATTATCAGCGTATTTGCCTATATCATAATTTTTCACTTCTATTGAACAAGTTGTGCCATTACAAAAATCAGGTCTTACACTCCCTTTTGTACCATGAGGGACTTCTACACCATCTTTATAACTTACTTGACCTCTATAATCTGGAGGCAAGCTAGCGCCGACATCTATTTCTGATGTGGATGAATGTGGGCGACCGTTGGTTGTTTTCCCTATATTCGGCGATGGCACCTTCGTTTTTGTACCATTTTCAAAAGTATAATAAGCACCGTTATTAGTATATATTGGGTTACCTGCGGCATCAAATTTTCCTGTATGGGTATAAACGCCGCCTTTCGGTCCGACAACATTAGCTCCTTGTGGAGTATAACCGTTAGGGAGTATTGGCTGTTTTCCAGCTTTTACTCTATTAATACCCTCGCTTATTTGCTCTACTTCTTTTGCCGATAACTTCTGCCCTGTAGCTCTAGCTTTCCAAGCTAAATTACTCAAACCTTTTGCAGTAACTCCACCTGTTGAGAGTGAAAATAACAATTCAGCATCTGATGTTGACACGCCTAATATCTTAGAAAGCCCCTCTGCTGTTTGCGTGTGATAGGTTTTACCATTATAAATGACCATCAATCCAGTCGCACCATTATCAACCATTGACCATGTTAAATATGCACTTGGTAAACACCCCAATCCTGAGACGCAAGCCGGTGATAATGCTACTGCTGCCATTCCATCTAAGACAGCCATCCCAACTTGAAGAGTACCTCCTGCTCGGGTACTTATACTGTATTCACTATCATAATAGGTTATTGTATCTGAAATCTTATTACCTGTCGTATACTCAAATAATTCTTCAATTTTTTTATAAGACTCTTTACCCCCTCCTGTAATATAAGGTGGCAATTCAACTTCAATTTCAGCTGTTTGACCTTTCAATTGTTCCCTATAAGACTCTAACTCAGGGCTATTACCCAGCTCTTCTAGTGCTAAATACGCTGCTTTATCTGGGTCATCATCCGCTAATCCAGCTGAACAATGAATTAATGCACAAGCTGCTGCACGATATAATAAATCTTCTCGTTCGTTTCCTTTAACAAGCTCTTCAATACGTTTCTTTTCTGTTGGGGTAAGTAGTCGGTTATTCTCAACCGCATTTTTCCCCGCAGCTACCCCAGTATTGATATCTTGGATATCTCCGCCCATCGCAGCAATGGCAAGACCTGTCGCAAGTTGTGATAGGGCGCTGACTTGTTGTCTTTCTTCTTGGTTTAGGTTTTTGATGTCTTTATCAGGGTAAAGGATACCCGCAATAACTTCTGCACCCCGTTCACCTATCGCTGCACCCATGCCACCCACAAGTGCAGAGTTGCCTTGCAGCTCAGCAACCACCGCACCGAGTATGGCATGGCTGACCGTGTTGGCGACGGTGTTCCCTTCGGTCTGTTGTTTGATAATAGTTGCTATCTTCGGCGCTAATGCCCCTGCGGCTGCCCCTTTTATGTCGCCACTGATTAAGCCGTTGATAAGGCTTACCGCCATGTCAATGCCTTGACGAGTGCTACTGCCCATCGCCGACATCCCTTTGTTCATTGCTTCTTTGTAAGCTTCTTCGTAGATTTTTTGTTGTTCTTCTTCTGTTAGTCCCTTGTTTTTGTTTTCTTCTTTTGCCTTTTCAACCGCTTTTTTCGCTTCTGATTCTGCTCGCATACGGTCTATATGGTTGAGCATCGTTAACGTTTCACCACCTATCTCACTCACTAACTGCGTTTGCTCGATGATGTCTTGCTCTTTTTCTTTGTTAAAGATATGGTTGAGCTCGTTATTGGCATGCTCCGTATCTCGACTTAACTCGTTGATATCTTGTTTTTGTTCATCTTTGTTGCGGATAATTATCGTCCCTTCCGATACCGCTGAATGCGTGGTCGAACGTTCACTTTCGCTTTTGTTGCGACTGGTTGGCATCGATGGCATACCGCTCGAGCTAACGCTTGCACTGCTGCTACTCACTTTGTAGTCCGCTTTGTTTTCTATATCACTAAAGCTGATTGTGCCCGTGTCTAGGCGGTTTTGGCTCTTGTCTTCCGCTTCTGACGATATCACCGCACCTTTTAAGTCGGTGTTGTTGCCAACCTTGATGTCAAAGCCACCCTTGCCCGCAAAAATACCCGATTGGTCAGTGACACTTTGCCAGTTGCTGTCCATCTTGGTCTTGCTTGCAGAAGCATTGAAACTACCGCCA
>NZ_JBXSQI010000043.1:0-3884 GCF_057063565.1 Gilliamella sp. X-57
ACCAGTACACGCAATTAATAGGTAAGCTCTCGGCTTTTTGGGTAGCTTTTTATAATCAGATTGGCTATGATTGGAAGCGTCAAGATTCCAATGCAAGCCCTCGATTATTTCGCGATATAGAGGGTTTTGTTTTATCACCATTATGCTACCTCGCGACGTTCTACTCTGCGAGATTCAAGCCAAGAATAAATCTCATCAGCTCGATAGCCAACACGGCGCAAGCCAATTCTGATTTTTTGAGGAAAGGTTTCATCTTTCTGTTCTAGCGTATAAAGGCTAGTGTCAGATTTGAAATGTAGTAAAGCTTTTACTTCTTTTTTGGATAGGATTTGATTGGTCATTAGTTATATTCTCCTGTATCTAAAAGATAGATATAGAATATAACTGTATAAATAAACATGCATTACATTAAATATTAAAATTTACCATTTAACAAAATGGAAAACACCCAGTTAATTAGCTAATTTACTATCAATAACTAATATATTGAATGCTTCTATATATTAAAATGAATAATTTCCATTTTACTAAATTAGTTTCCATTTTATTCAAAATAATCACGCCATTCCTCAGGAATAACTAACTCAAAATCATTATTACTTTTCTCTGTAGGTTTACCTAATTTTATTTCATAAAGCCAATTAGAAATAGTATCTTTTGTGGGGGGGTTTACAGAGTTAAAATTATCAATAATTGTAAGATGTATTTTCCTTGCTATATCAGCAACTTTACTTTGAGGGTTCTTATTTCTGGTTAAGTAAGCCGTATCGATGGCAAAATTCTTATAAAAATGGGGTGGCTTGCCTATATTTAGTGATTTTTCCTTTATATTATTAATGTCATTTTTACCTTGAACAAATTTATTATTTATTAAATTATTAAAATCGTGATAATGAATATAAAATTCATCGCTTGAAACAAGAATCTCATCAAATAAGAAGAAAGTTGCTTTCAAACCTTCAGCATAATTTTGAGGCAATGATTTTGCATCATAATATTTATAGTTTAAAATTAAACTACGTACTTTAAAAAATTCTTGAGAGTTAATAGTTCTTATTTTTTGGCGTTTTAAATTATAATAATCAAATATCCAAAAACCTTCACCTTTCCCTAAAAATCTTAATTTAAAATAATCTTCATCGCTCTCATTTTTTAAATATTTATCCATTAATGATCTACCTCTATATAAAGGTCTATTATTTGCAGGTAGTAATTTGAATAAATCCTGAAAATCAAAATCTGTAATGCTTTTGCGGTTATAATCTAGATACTTTTTATTAATTTCATTTAGCAAATTAATATAATTATTTATAACGGGAGCGTCTCTTCTACAAGAAATACTTAACTCACCATAAAGAGAGTTAGTATCAATACATAAGTTTATTAAGTCTCGACGTGCCCATTCGATAATATCATCAATAGAACAACCTAAGGCTAACGAAACATCTTTGATTTTTATAGCTTCAACATAAGGTAAAATTATATTATTTTTTGTATCATCCATACGCCCCTCACGCCCCTCACGCCCCTAATAGATATTTGCGCCAGTTCGCTAGGGTTGCGAATGTTCGGGGATCAGCCTAGACGCAAATAATACATTAATATACAGTTAGGTACATTATAGCACTGTGTTTATATACATGGAATTAATTGTGATAAAATTATAGGATTAAAATAATATTTAGAGGTTATAGAAAAATGGCGTTTAAATCTATATTAAATAAATCATCAAATAATTTTGGGTTAATTATCAGTGATAATTTCACGTTTAATCTTGATATTAACACTGTTGAGCAACACACATCAAAGTTAAGAGTAACGGAAAACCCAATCGAAAACGGGGCTAATATTGCTGACCATGCAGTATTAGACCCCAAAGAAGTGACAGTATACGGCTTGGTTGTCAGTTATGAGCCGAAAGCTAATTCAATTGAACGGATGACGGGTTATAATTTTGAGGAATACCCTGCGCCAATGAAGATTAGCCCAATTACTGAGCAAGCAGAAAAAAAGATTCAGCGTTATTATGCATCAATAAATGACGCAAAAGAGAAAGTAAAAAACCAAGTTGTAGCTGATTTTTTACTTGACTACCAATCTCCATTTTTAAACAGCTCATCATCAGATCGCATTGCTGATGCTCATGAAAAGCTGTTAGCAATACAGCGAAGTGGCGAACCTGTAACGCTACAGACTAATACAAGGCAATATAAAAACATGATTTTAACATCCGTTGGGCTTACTCAAAAGCAAAACACAAGCGGCGAGTTTGTATTAACGTTTCGCGAAATTTTCATAGTTGAAACACAAATCGCTAACGGTTTTAAAATGTCTAAGCCGAAAGTTAGAAATCTAGGCAGAACTCAGCCAAGGGAAGTCACTGATGAAGAAAAAAAGGCTATTTTAGCAGGGTTAGCAAATATGTAAGTTTTTAGCTGTCTTCATTATGAAGATAACTGCCTTTTATGATTAAATTGGTATCCATTTATTAAATACCTTTTTGCTGGATACTTGTTTGGATACCTATATAAGTACTAGGGATTATATATTAAATGGATTTTCGGATATTTAAATTCTATAGGAAGTGGCTCAATTTGAGCATCTAAAACTTGAGCAGGTAACAAGTTTATGCTTTTTGCTTGTCAGGCGGTTAAATCCTTTGGTGGTGGCGATACTAGTTCTATGCGCATTGGTTTGGATTTGGCTATAATGCTACTTCCCATAGATTGATGATCTAATGTCTGCTTTTCAGAATAACCATGATTAGCAAGCATCAATTTAGCAATACTTGCGTTAAACTCACCTTTTAAGCCTTTATTAATTAACTCCACTTCTTGGCGCGCTTTGATAAGTTCTAACATGTCCTTAAATTCTTCGCTTGAACTCGCATAATTATATAAACTCGACCTTGAACAGTTAGCATATAAAGCCAGTCCAGCCATAGAGGGAATGATTTCGCCATTTTTGATATAGCCCTGTTTATGCAAATACTCTTGCCCTAGTTTTAACATGTCCTTTATCTTTGATTTTCGCCCTGCCATATTACCACCTAACTTACTAATAATAAGGCTATTATAATCCAATAAGGCGAATTATTAGATTGCTTTCTAACGTGTCCAAAAATTCACTAAACCAACCAAGAGGAGGGGGGAGTAAATTCCTTCGACCTTATACGCTCTAAACCGCCCACCCTCCTTTTTATGCAAAACCGCGAATTGAAATAATTTTTTTGACTGCTATTACTAAATGGGTAACCATAAATAGCTATGGTTGAGTAATTCAATTTAATAAACCTGCTGGCTTTTTAGCAGATTGCAAATGTAATACCTGTATGGTGGAAATCACCATAGAGCATTTATTCTTTTCCTCTAATAATAGCCCTGGATCAACCTTAAAATCATCCTAACTTAACATTATGATTAATAATTATTTTATTTTAATGAGAAAATAACGCTATATAAATATATTTATATTTCAATTAGTTAATTACAGGATCAAGATTATTTTAATAATGTGTATAGTAGTGAACAGTAGTGAATACTAGTGAACACCAAAAAAAATATATAATAAGTATATAATATATTGATATATATAAATTAATATTAGGTTGGTGAATAGTAGTGAACACTTTATATTAAAAGTTTAAGATTATGGGGAGGTAAGAATAAAAACAACCTAATGACTGGGTAAGTAAAGGGTGACATTTGAAAAAGCACCCCTCAGATATGAGGAGTGGTTATTATGGATAATTGAAGTTTGTAACCCAAATATGGGGCACGGTATGAATAGCGCGATATGGTTAATGATTAACTAGCTTTAAATTGCGGTTACCTGATAGTGAGACATTTCCTTGGCTTGCTTGCTCGACAAAGTCACCCCACCAG
>NZ_JBXSQI010000044.1:0-3647 GCF_057063565.1 Gilliamella sp. X-57
GTTAACGATGCTAAACCATATAGACCGTATGCGAGCAGAATCAGAAGCGAAAAAAGCGGTTGAAAAGGAAAAAGAAAAAAATAAAAACAAGGGACTAACAGAAGAAGAACAACAAAAAATCTACGAAAAAGCCTACGAAAAAGCCATGAACCAAGGGATGTCGGCGATGGGCAGTGAAACCCGTCAAGGCATCGATATGGCCGTTAGCCTTATCAACGGCTTAATCAGTGGTGATATGACAGGGGCAGCCGCAGGGGCACTTGCACCAAAAATTGCTACAATTATCAAACAACAGACCGAAGGAAACACCCTCGCCAACACCGTCAGCCATGCCATACTCGGTGCGGTGGTAGCCGAACTGCAAGGCAATTCCGCGCTTGTGGGTGGCTTAGGCGCTGCCGCAAGTGAACGGGGTGCTGAAGTTATTGCGGGTATTCTTTACCCCGATAAAGACATCAAAGACCTAAGTCAAGAAGAAAGGCAAAAAGTCAGCGCCCTATCACAACTAGCGACCGGCCTTGCGATAGCCGCTGCAGGTGGTGATATTCAAGATGTGAATACTGGCGTTGCTGCGGGGAAAAATGCGGTTGAGAATAACAATTTAGCTAGAGCTGCGTGGTATCTAGTACGCCCGAGTGAAATTGGTGCACCAGTTAGTATTAATGCGGTAGATGTATTAATGGCAGAAGGTCTTACCGCGGCGGAATCAAAAGCATTTTTAGAAAGTCTAAATTTGGAACAAAGGCGACTAATTGAACTTGCATTAGTCGATCCAATGGGAGATCAATTCCTTGAAGATGCAGTACTAAAAACTTATGAGCGTTATTATAATGACTACCTAAAGAAAAAGGGGGGTAAGAAAAATACGGATAATGCGTTAACAGGAACTGGAAGTAGTACAGCTGGAGGTGCTCCAGGATTACCGCCTGATGATAATGATAAAAATAATTCAGAAACTAAAAATGAATATGTCAATTATAAAGGTAAGCTAGAAAAAGGTGATAAAATAGATCTTAAACAATTTAATAAAAGAGTTTCTGGTTCAAATAAAAAAGGTGAATGGGTAGATCCTAAAACTGGGTGGAGAATTTCTCCTGAAAGATCATCAAGTAATCCTCACGGAGGAAGTGCCTGGAAATTATTTGATAAAGCAGGAAATAGAATGGGTACATTAAATGAAAATGGAGTATATTTAAGACCATGAGAGAAAAAAACTTTATAGATTTTTTGTTGTCGACAAATTTAGATGATAATGATTTTTTGAAAAAATATTATTTAAATATTCATGTTTCTTACTTTGATCATTTTTTGAATGAAGATGAATGTGATAGTACTGAATTAATCGCATATGTTGATGTGATTAATGATCCAAACAAATTAAACCTGTTTAATTCCATTGAACAAAAATTTGTAAATTTCTATAAAAAATTATACGAGTTATCTAATAAAAAAGTTAGTTTATATAATGATGAAGGTAAGATTGTTAAAATTGGTTCATATAATAAATTTAATCATTATATTCTTGATGCTATGAAAGAAAAAACTCTATGCACAATAGTTTTTCCATCGTTAGAGTTGTTTACATTGACAGGTTTTGATTTGACTCATTCTTTTTTTATATTAAAGCATGAGTGTAAACAGGAGGTTATTGTAGAGAGAAAAATAAAAGATATAGCAAATTCTGTTGAGTTGTATGTTATTTAATGATCCCATTCTATATTTTACGTTTTTGCTATTTTAAAGGTGACAGTTAATGCTGTCACCATAAACAGATGCATTATTGTTTATAACCTGCAATGCAGGTTAAACATTACTTTGATAATTTTAATTACACTAGAATTCCGTCATAAAATCTAAGCTACTAAAACTTGAATTTTTTCGCAATGGATAGCTTTTTTTTAGTAAATCCAATTAACCATTCAAAAACAAACAGGTAAAGCTGCAGATATGATCAAATTTAAATCTTTCAAATTTTTAAGGACTAATTGATGATTACTTTTATTGAAGCGATAAATAAAGCTAAAAGTTATTTAGCTGAATACGATATTCCTGTAGAAATTACTATGATAGACAGGTTTTCTGAAGGATGGCTTTTTTGTTTTCAATCCAGAGAATTTTTAGAAACTGGTGATTTTTCAACACAATTAATCGGTAATTGTCCATTCATAATTGATAAAGATAGTGGGAAAATATATGAGTTGGGAACAGCATACCCTTTAGATATATATATACAAGAATATGAAAATAAAAAAAACAAATCTGAGTTTTAAACTCATAATGAATTATGTATGTGCATATTAAAAATTACAATTTAACCAAATTTTATATAACTAATTCAAGTGTGGGGGAGACATTATTTAATAATGAATCATAATCCCGCATATATGGTGGGAGAATCTATTATTTATTTTTAAATTTGTAAATCAAGCTCTATCACCAATTAAATTACAACAGTAATATAAAGATTGTAAAAAGGAAGTCATGCATTAGGTGAAGGAGTTGCTCAAATATACAATAAGGGTAAATTTACAACTGATGCTGTATTAAAAGTTGTTGATGGTGTTTTAACATTAGCGCCGGTAGTAACTTCTAATTTTATTCCTAAAGACAATTCAACAGGAACAACTGGAAATGTCATTTTAGATAAAGGCAATCAAATTGTACTTGCGCCTGATAGTAATTTAATTGGTAATATTAATTCGGGTAAAACCGGAACGATTATTTTTGAACAAGGTTCAACACCAAATGCTAATGAGATAAGAGCTGGTAGTGGTTTCTTATACTTAGGTTATGGTGTTGTTGTTAAAAAGGAAGTTAATCAAAATAAGGTTAAAACTCAAGATCTTTATGTTTAGGGAATTGGTAAAGTTGATGTTTATACACCAAATTCTAAAATAATGACTGAGAAATCAATATTAAGGACAATTGAAAATAAAAATAGACAAACAAACTCTATTATTATTCAGGCAGATCTATCAAAGACTGACATACAAAGTATTGTAAATCGCACATGGGGAAAACCGGGAGCAAAAAATATAAATACTCTATTCTTTCAAGATTCTAAAGGTCAAATTACTCGTTATGACAGACCCAATAAAGGAGCTCAATAATGCCTAAATTTATTTGTAAATGTGGTCATGTAATGCATTTATCTGATAGTGATAATGATTATGAATATTCTTTTATTGCTGAAAAAATAATTGATGAAATTATATGGATATTAGAAAAAAATCATAATCAAATTGACGTTGATGATTTTATTTTAAAAGTAGACTCAAAAAGAATTAGAGTGCTTGTTTGTACTAAATGCTCTCGTTTTTGGTTAGAAAATGATGATGGAACTTATAAATCTTATGTACTAGAAGAATAATATTTTTAATAATTCAGTTCTGCGAAGTAGATCGTAGAACTGAACTAACAATTTATGAACAATGTCATCTACTTTGCAAGTTGAACAATTAACTTGCCCTTTTTATTGGTAATGGTGACAGGTTGCCCTGTAGTTAAAATGAAACGGTATAGAATCCTGAATTATTTTTACAAAATAACCGCCCACAATTAACGTCGGAGGGGGCATTATTATCGGGTGAAAAGGTCACGGTGCTGGCGGAGAATGAGTTTGACGGTCGAAGAATAAAGATAGGTAA
>NZ_JBXSQI010000045.1:0-3513 GCF_057063565.1 Gilliamella sp. X-57
ACTCCCATCCTTTTGTTCGCCGAGAAAATTCACAATAATCATCATTAGCATAACGTAATTTTTTATTATTACTTAAATAATGGCGCGTTGTATAAACCCCTTTGTATAAATCTTCGCGCCAGCATGACACTTGCGGTTGATATTTAGATGGCATTATTTATTCCTTAATTTTTTTATACTCGGCATCTATTTGCTGATACGCTTTAAGCGAGCTGGCTTTGGATTTTTTGTCGATTTCTTCTGGCCAGTTGACTTTGATTGGCCATGTGAAATCTTCTTCTGGCATTAATTCCGCATCCAAATTATTATCATAAAAGGCCATATAGTTATTTATCCACATCCATTCGTCATAGCTTAAACTGCTATAGGCTGCTAGTAGAAAATGGTCAATCACTTTAGTGGTATTAGGCTCACATACCACACATTCTAGACGGTAGCTTCTAACCATTCCGCCACTAGCAAGAGGAACTGATACTGAGGTCATACAACCTTGAATATCTGCCCAATTAAACTCCTTAACCGTTATTTCTTTTACTTTTAAAGGTGAGCGAGTAAATGTTTCTAACGAACCAAAATATAAAAGAAAATGGTCATAAATATAAACTTTACCTGTTTTTCGATTAAAACGTATTGGACAATCTTCAGGAGCAAAAAAAATATTCGAAGCCATTAGAAAAAAAATAAATAAAAAATATTAATAATAAACAACATGGTATAACTATTATATTGCCCTTAGTGTCTATAATAGTACTTGGTATGATCCATGATAACCCCCATATAGATAATAAATTACAAAGTAACACAATAGTAATCATAAATATACGAAGTAAAGGATTCATCCCACTTAAACGCCTAGACAATTCACAATAATCATTATTAGCATAACGTAGTTTTTTATTATTACTTAAATGTAATTTTGTTGTATATACCCATTTATGCAAATCCTCGCGCCATGCGGAAACTTGCGGTTGATATTTGGATGGCATTATTCGTTCTCCTTTTTAATTGATAATATGTTCAATGCGTAGTGGCGATTTGGCGTCTTTACTTTGCCAGTAATGTAATATGCCAATCACTTTTTTGGCTTTTAACCTTAATTCGGCAACTTTTTGGTCTATCGCCACAGTATTATTTATATTTGATTCGATAGGATAATCTTTAGAAGCAACCCAGCGCACTAAATCATAATTACATTGATTGGGTGATACCGTAACATTCAGATTTTTACCGTCTTTACCTTTTGCAATTTTGACCTTAGCCGATTGCTCTTCAGAATCTGTTAGATAGACCATACAGACATAACGGCTTTGCGCATCAAAATTGGGCAGTTTAATATGCACATGCAGTCCACCGGCATAAATTAATGCAGCGTTTTCATCAGTATCATTACGAATATCGTCCAAAAAGAATTCCATATCATAAGATTGATAATTTAAAGCCAAATAAATACTAAAATGACGCCAATGATACTTTGAACATTATTTATTCCTTAATTTTTTTATACTCGGCATCTATTTGCTGATACGCTTCAAGCGAGCTGGCTTTGGATTTTTTGTCGAGTTCTTCTGACCAATTGATTTTTACCGACCACTCATATTCATCTGGCATCTGTTCGGTATCTAGGTTTTTATCCGAAAATTCCATAAAACTATTCACCCACATCCATTCATTGTAGCTTAAACTGCTATCTGTACAAAAAGTAAAGTGGTCAATTACATTAGTGGTATTAGGCTCACATACCACACACTCTATACGGTAAGTTCTGACCATTCCACCACCAGAAATCGGTGCCGATACCGACGTCATGACGCCTTGAATATCTGCCCAATCAAACTCTTTCATCGTTATCTCTTTCACTCTAAAGGGTGAGCGAGTAAATGTTTCTAACGAACCAAAATATAAAAGAAAATGGTCATAAATATAAACTTTACCTGTTTTTCGATTAAAACGTATTGGACAATCCTCAGGAGCATATAATAGATAGAAAACAAGCTGTAAGAATAAATATATTAAATAAAGGCACAATAACCAAAGAGGTATAAATATAAGTTTCCCTTCAGTTTCAAAAATAATAACATAAGATAAACCATATCCTCCAAAAAACAATAATAAAATAAGCATTGTTAAACAAATAATAGTGACCCAACGCGGAACCCACTCCCATCCTTTTGTTCGCCGAGAAAATTCACAATAATCATCATTAGCATAACGTAATTTTTTATTATTACTTAAATAATGGCGGGTTGTATAAACCCCTTTGTATAAATCTTCGCGCCAGCATGACACTTGCGGTTGATATTTAGATGGCATTATTTATTCCTTAATTTTTTTATACTCAGCATCTATTTGTTGATACGCTTTAAGCGAGCTGGCTTTGGATTTTTTGTCGATTTCTTCTGGCCAGTTGACTTTGATTGGCCATGTGAACTCTTCTTCCGGCATTAATTCCCCATCCAAATTATTATCCGAAAACGCCATATAGCTATTTATCCACATCCATTCGTAATAGTTTAAACTGGTATCAGCAGCCAACAGAAAGTGGTCAATTACTTTAGTGGTATTAGGCTCACATACCACACATTCTAGACGGTAGCTTCTAACCGTTCCGCCACTGGCAATAGGAACTGATACTGAGGTCATACAACCTTGAATATCTGCCCAATTAAACTCTTTAACACTGATCTCTTTGGCTCTAAAGGGCGAGCGAGTAAAGGTAGCCCATGAACCACAATATAACAGAAAATGGTCATAAATATAAACCTTACCTGTTTTACGGTTAAAGCGAACAGGACAATCTTCAGGACAGAATAAAAAAGTAAGAAAAAATTGAATAAATATTGGACTGGATATTAAAAGTAAAAAAAATGAAAGAATAAATAGTGCTTTATGGGTATCAAAATAAAATATAGCAAAAAGTACAGCAACTAATCCAGAAATTATTATCAATACACATATAAAGAAAAGAATAATAACAATCAATCTAATTAATAAGCTTCCCATCCCTGTGAACCGCCGAGAAAGCTCACAATAATCATCATTAGCATAACGTAATTTTTTATTATTACTTAAATGTAATTGTGTTGTATATATTCCTTTATGCAAATCCTCGCGCCATGCGGAAACTTGCGGTTGATATTTGGATGGCATTATTCGTTCTCCTTTTTAATTGATAATATGTTCAATGCGTAGTGGCGATTTGGCGTCTTTACTTTGCCAGTAATGTAATATGCCAATCACTTTTTTGGCTTTTAACCTTAATTCGGCAACTTTTTGGTCTATCGCCACAGTATTATTTATATTTGATTCGATAGGATAATCTTTAGAAGCAACCCAGCGCACTAAATCATAATTACATTGATTGGGTGATACCGTAACATTCAGATTTTTACCGTCTTTACCTTTTGCAATTTTGACCTTAGCCGATTGCTCTTCAGAATCTGTTAGATAGACCATACAGACATAACGGCTTTGCGCATCAAAATTGGGCAGTTTAATATGCACATGCAGTCCACC
>NZ_JBXSQI010000046.1:0-2969 GCF_057063565.1 Gilliamella sp. X-57
ATCAAACGCTTAAAGGAGCTGGAGGCCGAAAACCGCAAGCTTAAGCAGATGTTTGCCAAACTGAGCTTAAAATCCCAGCTTCAGGAAGAAATTATAAAAAAGCTTTAGTGCCCACAAAGGCACGTAAAACGTGGGCACAGCAACTACAACAAAATTATCCAGTTACTATTGCTATGAGTTGTGCCATTGTTGGCTTAAGTCGCTGTGCTTACTATTATCAACCTAAATTACCGGATGATTCGGTGATTATATCAGTATTAAGTACTATCACTGACAAGCATTTACGCTGGGGCTTTCCCAAATGTTTTAATCGCATCAGAAAGCTCGGCTATAAATGGAATCATAAACGGGTGTATCGGGTGTATTGCCAATTAAAGCTTAATCTTAGGGTAAAGCGTAAACAGCGCATTCCTTCACGAAGCCCAGAAAGGCTATTAGCGCCCAATAAACAAGGTGAATGTTGGTCAATGGATTTTATGAGTGACAGTAGTCGTAATCAGCGTCGCTTTAGGACATTCAATGTCATCGATGACTTTAATCGTGATATCTTTTTAACAACTTAGCGCAAGCAAGGAGAATAACCGAAGAATGGTTAACGATTTATAACACCGAAAGACCGCATGAGGCATTAAATAACATGACACCGATTGAGTATAAAACACTAAAACAAGCAGCATGATTTTCTACTTGAATCTTGTACTAAGTTTGGGATATTTACACCAGAGCTTTCTAACAGATATGTGATTGACGCTTGGATAAGGCAAATTCAAGCATGGTGAAAAGAACAGCAATTACATGCAGTATGTAAGGAATAATGGCTTTAATTTAAATTGAACGCAATTTAAGGTGATAGATAAGGATGGGCTTATTTTAGTTTAAAAATTGGCAATTTTTGATTGATTAAAAGAGATATTTTTCAAAATAAACCGATAATCCATGAAATTTTACTTGCTTGTTGGTCTGTCTTTCGCTAATATTCCGCACCAATAGATTCTGTTGTATAACATGTAAAATTGACAGGTTGAAATGTACGAACTTCTAATTATAAGTTAT
The DNA here is from genome assembly GCF_057063565.1 of Gilliamella sp. X-57. Taxonomy (NCBI): domain Bacteria; kingdom Pseudomonadati; phylum Pseudomonadota; class Gammaproteobacteria; order Orbales; family Orbaceae; genus Gilliamella; species Gilliamella sp. X-57. The sequence goes on from NZ_JBXSQI010000046.1 coordinate 1,054, forward strand.
TTGATCATCGCTTTGGTAATTATCGTTTTAGTTTTGATTCAGCGAGGTAAAGGCGCAGATATGGGGTCTTCTTTCGGCTCGGGTGCGTCAGCAACTTTGTTTGGTTCTTCAGGAAGTGGTAACTTTTTAACTCGTACAACAACGTTATTAGGTATTTTGTTTTTTGTCATTAGCATTCTATTGTCGAATTTAGGCAGTAAGCCTCATGCAGCTTCAAATCACGAATTTGACAACATTGAAGATAGCGTACCAGTAACGACGCAGCAGAATGAAAGTGGAGCAGAACAAACCACAGCACCTATTGCTCAACCGACACAACAAAATCCAACATCGGATATTCCTGAATAAAAACGGCGCCGTGGTGGTGAAATTGGTAGACACGCTATCTTGAGGGGGTAGTGCTCTAAGGGCATGCGGGTTCAAGTCCCGCCCACGGCACCAAATCAATAAACAGTAACATTCTTTTAAACCCAAAAAAGCACACCAAATCCAGTAATAACAAGCTTCAAAGTCTATTTTATTGCCCATTAAGTATCAGTAAGGTACATTTACAACCAAAAATAATGGGGGTATATTTGGGGGTATAATTAAATACCCTATTATTGCGTACCCCCAAAGGTGAAAAATGGCTGTAAAAACAACTCCCTTAACTGACACACAAATAAAAGCATTAAAAGCCACTAGTAAGGATAAAAAGTATTTTGATGGTGGAGGTCTTTTTTTGTTAGTTAAATCGACAGGGGTTAAATTATGGCGATTTAAATATAAAAAGCCAATATCACATAAAGAGACATTATTATCTTTCGGTAAATACCCAGAAACATCGCTACAACAAGCGCGAAAACAACGAGATGAAGCGCGCGAATTAATAAAGCAAGGTATAGATCCACAACATCACAAAGCGGAACAAGAACAACGTAAGCAAGAAGCTTGTAATAATACCTTTTACGCTATAGCTGAGAAATGGTTCAAATTCAAAACAGAACAAAGTTTAGAAGAACAAACACTCAAAAAGGCTTGGCGTTCATTAGAAAACCATGTTTTCCCTTATATAAAAGATATTCCAATAAACCAAGTAACAGCTATCAAAGCGATTAACGCATTACAGCCATTAAATAACAATAATAAATACGAAACAGTAAAAAGAGTTTGTCGGCGAATTAATGAAATAATGTATTATGCTGTCAATATGGGAATTATCGATAATAACCCTCTAGCCAAAATCACCGACGTATTTAATAGCCCGAAAGTAAAAAATCAGCCAACTATTCCCCTTACTGAGTTACCGCAGTTCATGCAAGCTTTAGCTATGGCAAAGATTGAATTGCAAACCAGATGCGTGATTGAATGGCAGTTATTAACATTAACGCGACCAAGTGAAGCCGTAGGGGCTAAGTGGGAAGAAATTAATCTAGATAAAAAATTATGGAGTATTCCTGCCGAACGCATGAAAATGGATAGACCACACAATATACCTTTATCACCGCAGGCAATAAAAATACTTGAGATAATGAAATCTATTAATCATAAAAGCGAGTTTGTTTTCCCAACAGCAAGACCACCTTATAACAAGCCAATGAGTAGCCAAACCGCTAACATGGCAATAAAGCGCATGGGATACAAAGATAAGTTAGTTGCGCATGGATTAAGAGCTTTAGCTAGTACCGCTTTAAACGAACAAGGCTTTAATTATGATGTCATTGAAAGCGCGTTATCCCATGTTGATAAAAACGCAGTAAGGCGAGCTTACAACAAAGCAGAATATGAACATCAAAAGCGTATTATGCTTGACTGGTGGGGTGACTTTGTCGAGCAAGCAAGCCAAGGAAATGTCTCACTATCAGGTAACCGCAATTTAAAGCTAGTTAATCATTAACCATATCGCGCTATTCATACCGTGCCCCATATTTGGGTTA
>NZ_JBXSQI010000047.1:0-2878 GCF_057063565.1 Gilliamella sp. X-57
ACCAGTACACGCAATTAATAGGTAAGCTCTCGGCTTTTTGGGTAGCTTTTTATAATCAGATTGGCTATGATTGGAAGCGTCAAGATTCCAATGCAAGCCCTCGATTATTTCGCGATATAGAGGGTTTCCAATTTGCATAAATTACCCCCTTGCCGCTTTTTTTGATTCGATCCAGCTATTAACTTCTTGACTAGATAAAAAAACTTTTCGACCAAATAATTTTATTGGTTTAGGTGCGGTTTTGTCGTTTTTGAGCATTTGATAATATGAGGATGTGCTTTTATAACCAATTAAGGCAATAAAATCTTTTAACGGGATAAGACTATCTTTGTTATTTAAAATTTTTTCCATGTAAAAATCTCTTTTTAAATTACTAATTAAAAAGAATTAAACAATGATAGAGGATGAAAGGAGCTAACAGAGATTGATTAATAAACGAACAGTTAGTTAATATTGGCATTGACTACTTTTGGTAGATAAGACAATATATAACTGAAGTTGTTAAGCAATTTGTTACATTTCTATCTGTATCATGTTTAATTTCTTCGTGCTAGGGGGGTGGTTCGCGGTCGCCAAACTTAGAAACCATATCCCCTTAAAACTATTAACTTAGATACTCCTCATTAATAGCTTTTCAATTAACTACCTGTATAAATAACTAGGTAATCAATTTAACTAGTATTTTATCAAAGTATTTTGAAAAATAAAGCACAGTAAATAATAAATATCAAAAATAAGGCGCAAAATGAGCGCTCTAAGCCCTTTAAATACAATTTTGGTTGCTATGTATTACTTAACTTTAGTAACGCCGTAAAAATGCTGTCATTTGATTTACGATCTGATTTTAATAAACATTATTTGTAACTTTATGATTTTTAAATAAATTAAATTTCAAGTAATTCAGTTTAAGATCGGATTTGTATAATCGCCTTAATTTTGTAATGAATTAGCCAGTGAAAAAATGCTCTTAAAAAATATTTTTCACTCATTGATTCGTTTGCTTGTTTTTTAATCAATTAATATTCGAATTTACTACATATAGTAGTAAATTTTGATAATTTATTACTATATATTGTAAATTTTTATATATGAAATTAGCTTTATACTATACCATTAAGAGCTTTTAAGTGTTCTAAAACTGAATTATCTAGTTTTATATCTTCCATTATTTTTATATTTTCAATTCGATTATCCATCAAATAACTATATTCAATTAAAGCTCGTGATATAAATAATTCATTGCTTAAATATAATTTTCCAAATTCAACATAAGTGGAGCGTAATATATTCTCTCCTCGTTTTAAATTACCGATTTCACATTCTTCGTGTACATTATCTATCTTGATTTTAATATTCTGAGCCTCTCCCCCAACATTTTTGATATCAATATGTAACTCAACTAAACTTAACATATGTTCTTTGTCATAATGATAAGAGTAAGTCAAATCAGTTATTAGATTAGGTGAATTTAAAATATCTAGCTCTTTTTTATACAATAAAAACTGCTGTTTATTTACTTCAACCATATGCTTATATTCTTCAACAGTATTTTTTAATTCTTCAGCTTGAAGCTCTAAAGCTTTAGTGTTTTGCTGTAATTCTTGTTTTTGAAGTATATAGCCCAATATGAGCTAAAACAAAGCTACAGTACCAAAAGTACCACCTAAAAAATCCCCCCAATCATTGAATCTCATTTCTTTTACATGCTTAAACGCATCAGGACTATATAACCAAATCCCACCTAAAATAGCTGAAAACAATAAAACGGTTATAATGATACTTACAATAATATTATCTTTCTCTTTTGTGTTCATTTTCTTTTACTCCTATCCAGATTATCCATTATCAACAATCTTACAAACTCCGAACGGTTTTTACTGGCTGGATGACTTCTATCATGTTTAATAAGATCGTCTATTTCATTAACTATTGATTGCTCAATCGATACAATTAATCTTATGTTTGGTATATCATGAAAATAGCGATTTATCTTTTTCTTTTCTGTTTGTTTCATCCTTTCCTAACGTGTCTCTAAATCATCAAAGTGTATTGTACCATTCTCTTTTTTATTGACTGACAAAATTATAATTTTAACCAGTCTAGATGTATTTATATTAATAAAAAGTATTATTTGTAAAAACACCCCATGCAATCAAAGTAATTATATTGCTTCTAGCGTGTCGGAAAACTCACTAAGCCAACCAAGAGGAGGGGGGAGTAAATTCCTACGACCCTATACGTTCTAAACCGCCCACCCTCATTCATTTTAACGCTAACCCGATTTTTTTAGTTTTTTAATGTTACCTTTTCCGTAATCTCCCTGCATGGTAGAAATCACCATAGAGCTTTTATTCTTTTCTTCTAATAATAGCCCTGGATCAACCTTAAAATCATCCTAACTTAACATTATGATTAATAATTATTTTATTTTAATAAGAAAATAACGCTATATAAATATATTTATATTTCAATTGGTTAATTACAGGATCAAGATTATTTTAATAATGTGTATAGTAGTGAACAGTAGTGAATACTAGTGAATACTAAAAAATATATATAATAAGTATATAATATATGATATATATAAATTAATATTAGGTTAGTGAATAGTAGTGAACACTTTATATTAAAAGTTTAAGATTATGGGGAGGTAAGAATAAAAAACAGCCTAATAATCGGTATAAGTAAAGGATGACATTTAAAAAAGCACCCCTCAGATATGAGGAGTGGTTATTATGGATAATTGAAGTGTGTAACCCAAATATGGGGCACGGTATGAATAGCGCGATATGGTTAATGATTAACTAGCTTTAAATTGCGGTTACCTGATAGTGAGACATTTCCTTGGCTTGCTTGCTCGACAAAGTCACCCCACCAG
>NZ_JBXSQI010000048.1:0-2614 GCF_057063565.1 Gilliamella sp. X-57
GTTAACGATGCTCAACCATATAGACCGTATGCGAGCAGAATCAGAAGCGAAAAAAGCGGTTGAAAAGGCAAAAGAAGAAAACAAAAACAAGGGACTAACAGAAGAAGAACAACAAAAAATCTACGAAGAAGCTTACAAAGAAGCAATGAACAAAGGGATGTCGGCGATGGGCAGTAGCACTCGTCAAGGCATTGACATGGCGGTAAGCCTTATCAACGGCTTAATCAGTGGCGACATAAAAGGGGCAGCCGCAGGGGCATTAGCGCCGAAGATAGCAACTATTATCAAACAACAGACCGAAGGAAACACTGTTGCCAACACGGTTAGCCATGCCATACTCGGTGCGGTGGTTGCTGAGCTGCAAGGTAACTCAGGGCTTGCCGGTGGCTTGGGCGCGGTAGCAAGTGAGCGGGGTGCAGAAGTTATTGCGGGGATCCTTTACCCTGATAAAGACATCAAAGACCTAAGCCAAGAAGAAAGGCAAAAAGTCAGCGCCCTATCACAACTAGCGACCGGCCTTGCGATAGCTGCTGCCGGTGGTGATATTCAAGATATCAATACTGGCGTTGCTGCGGGGAAAAATGCGGTTGAGAATAATTATTTGAGTGTATCTGAAGCTAGGCGCAAAGCGTATTTAACTTGGATAAAACCAAACTATTTAGGTGAGGAATTAACGGAAGATGAAAAAAGAGAATTAGAAAACCTCGAAAAATTGGATAAAGACCGAGATCAAATTTTGCAAGATAATTGCTCATTAGGTAATATTTCAAGTGCAGCTTGTAAAGGACTTTTACAAGAGGCTTGGGAAATGCAAAGAGAATATGCAGAAGAAGCTGCCAGAACTTTGAAAAACAGTGATCTTTATAGGGAAGATTCAAATCATCTTAATGAAGCATTATTGGGCTTAGATCCTGATAGTATTATTCACCTAGCTTCAATAGAGGCAATTGCAAAAGAAACTGGTCGAGATGTAAATGATGTCGCTCAGCAGTATAAATATGTTATGGCTGCTCATGGTATTGTCTCTTCATTAGCTGGTTTATATGGCGGTGTTAAATTTACAAATCCTGAAACTAATAACACAATTACTGTGTATCGAGTTGAAGGAGAACCAAATACTAGGGTGATTATTGGTAGTAATGGAGAAGTGACTATAAAAGGTAATACAACTTTATATTTGAATTTTGGCGATAAAGCAAGAGCTCAAGCGTTTTTAGATAAGCGAAAATCTCAAAATATGGAAGGAGCTACAATCAAGTCATTTAAAGTATCAAAGTCCTTTTTAGATAAGATAAAGAAAAATGCTGTATCTGAATCAGAGGTGAAATTTAATAAGGATAAACCAGTAATAGCAGATCCAACTAAAGCTAAAGATCAATATGGTATTAGACCTCATCAATTTGATGAATTGAAGAATTCTATTATTCAAGGAAGCGGTAAAGATGGTAATAAATAGTGAATATATGAGACAACTGTTATTAGAAAGGGAGCGATTTGATAATCCCCCTGATTATACAGTAAAAACAACGGGTGTAGGTATAGCTAGATTTGTTATTCGTTGTAATAACAATGTAAATGAAGTACTAAACTTAGCTAAAAGAGTATTAGTGATAGTAAACTATAATTCAGAACCCACTTGGCCATCTTTCGAACAATGGCTAAAAATATTACCAGATGAGTTTATTAATAATTGTGCTCCAGAACTTTCAAAAAGTGAAAGCGAAGAAAAGATTGCTTATAGAAGAACGCTTCCTTGGGAAAAGCAAGTAAGTCTAGAGAAAAATAAAAAATGGAGTTTAGGAAATTGGCTTGCTTGGTTAGAACCCGATACTAGAGAATGGTTTTGGTGGAATGATTATAAATTTGATGGTGAAATTGAAAATACTCATTTTTTAGTTGAAGTTACTGCATTAGATGATCCTTTTTCATCAGGAGCATTAAAATGGTTATTTAAAGCTTGTGGTGCTATTGATGTTATCTCTACAGATGATCTTTGATTTTACATTATTATTAATACTACTATTTTATCAGTTATGGTCTGGAGTTGGGCTTATTGCCTTGTGCTGTATAATCGATGACATAAAACCTCATACGGATAATAATTACATTCCTTTTGCAATAGGCGGCTTTTTCTGTATGTGCTAACAATAACTCATTAAAAGACAAAAGTTTTTTATTTAAAAGGTATAGAATCCTGAATTATTTTTATAAAATAACCGCCCACAATTAACGTCGGAGGGGGGGCATTATTATCGGGTAAAAGTGTCACGGTGCTGGCGGAGAAGGATATCGAATCCTCGGGGACGATATTAGGTAAAAACCGGGTTGCCTTATTAGGCAATAACGTCGAAGATGGGGTCACTAACGTGATAGCGGGGCACGATATCAATTTATCGACCTTAAAGACAGAAAGCTATCAAGACGCGATATGGAATAAGAATCACTCACACAAGGTTGATATTGAAGATGTGGTGGGTAGTGAACTGTTTGGATCGGCTACACTAATTAGTACCAGTTTTATAAGGTCATTGTTATGATAAACTAAAAATAAGAGAAGGTAACAACAATGGCAATCGATTCATCACGAAGAGCAAAACGTAGCTTTACTAACGAG
>NZ_JBXSQI010000049.1:0-2464 GCF_057063565.1 Gilliamella sp. X-57
AACTCCCCTCAATTGTGAGGTTGCTATTAAATGAGTTTATCAATCCAACAGAAGCCAAAGAAAGACTACACCAGCAACAACAATCAGACGAAGCGACGGCGATTAAACGCGAATCCGACCACTTGGTAGATTTTTGTAGTTATCTTGATGTGCTGGATCATTCCAATGGTATGCTTATGGGTAATTTAGGCATAATACCGTTTAACCCTAAAAAATATTTATATCATGCTTATATTGAGTATGTGCGCAATACAGGGCTTAATAATCCATTGTCCTTGAGTGGGTTCGGTTTATCATTAAATTACGCCATAAAAGAAAATAGAAAGGCGTACATTAAAAAACGAACTAATATAGGGGTAAAAACTAATTTAGAAATAAACCCAGATAGGTGTAAAGATTGGCTACCTAAAGCCGAAGATCCTAACTAGTAGCTCAAATTGAGCCACTAAAATAAGACCGCCCTAATTGGCGGTTTTTTATTGAGTGAATACCTAAAGTGTACACTTGTGAATAGTAAACATTTAAGTATACACCACTCAAACCCTTTTAGAATAAGGCTTCAAGCAAGTAGTGAACACCGTGCATACTTTTTTATTAAATTTTATTTTTATGGGGGGAGGTATAAAAAATCTAAAACATAATTAACGGATACCGCTCACCTAGATAAATTTTTACACCGTCAAAATTCTAAAACCAATTTTTTTAACCTTTCAATGTGGCTAGATTAAAATACCTAATTTTGGGGGCACTTTTTGTTTTAGGTATACGTTTAGGTATACGATTCGATTTTTAAAAGTTAATATTTCAGTATTTCCAGTGTGTTTATCTATATGATTCTGTTTCCCTTGGCCCCAATTCAATATTCTTTAAAACCCACTAAAGTACACAGAAACAAGCAATAACAAGCCTTAAAGTCTATTTTATTTCCCATTAAGTATCAGTAAGGTACATTTACAACCATAATTTTTAGGTATACAGACGCAATATACCTATATATCGTATACCTAAAATAATTATGGCAAGGAAAACACATCCATTAACAGAAACCCAAATAAAAGCCGCCAAACCAAGAGATAAAGATTACTCTTTATTTGATGGCGGTGGTATGTATCTCTTAGTTAAATCGAATAATTCTAAAATCTGGCGTTTTAAGTATACGCGTCCGTATACCAAAATGGGCGCATTAATTAGCTTTGGTAGTTATCCTGAGGTTTTACTATAGCAAGCGCGAAAACAACGAGATGAAGCGACGGCGATTAAATGCGAATCTGACCACTTAGTAGATTTTTGTAGTTATCTTGATGCGCTTGATTATCCCAATGGTATGTTTATTGGCAATATGTGAATAATGCCCTTTAACCCCCGAAAATATTTATATCATGCTTATATTGAATACATCCGCAATACAGGTTTAAACAATCCGCTATCACTAACGCAATTTGGAATATCGCTTAATTATGCAATGAAAGAAAACGGTAAAGACTACATGCGTAAAAGAGCCAATAAAGGGATGAGGACCAACGTAGAGCTTAATATCAATACTAGTCAAGACTGGTTACCCAAAGCTGAAGAAGCTAGCTAGTTGTTAATATTTGTTAACCTATGAACCGCCTAATTGGGGCGGTTTTTTGTTGTTCGCTTATGTAAGATAAGATACATTAAATGGGTATTTTCTTATAAATAAAAGGTTTTAAAATTGAGTAATTTATCTCTCGATGAAATTTTATCGCTTTATAGATTTAATCAATATTATGGTTCACCATCAGAATATTTTTATTCTAGTGCCCTAATAATTAATTGGGCTGAAAAACAAGTTATGCAAGGTGATGATTCAGAAATACTATTGATTATTGCTTCTTTGGGACTTGATAAAAAAATAGATAGCGATGAGGTTATGACGTACTTAAAAAGATATCTTTCGGAAAAAAATATTTCTATACCAAGCATTAATTATAGCTGTTTAGTTTTCATGAGGCTTTTTAGCCAAAAAATTATGGTATGTAATAGTTTAGAAGATATTGGCGATCTTCTTCATAGTTTTGTATTTAAATATATAGAATTTGGAAACAGATATTTTCATCGAATAAAGCACTATTGGCTTTTTATCTATTATGATTACTTTGATATGTATGATGGTCTTAATTGTTATTGTGCCGAAAAACAACTTAGTGAAGAAAAACGATATACAAGAATAAAAGCCTTAGCAAAAAGATTTTATTCTTTTTTAAATAATAAAGAAATGGTGGAATATTTAGCTAAACATATATAGCTAGATCTAAATTAATCCATTATTTATCTTGTGGTGAACACCTAAAGTGTACACTTGTGAATAGTAAATTGTAACTATCCCCTAAAATAGTACAGCAAAAAAGTAGAAAATTCTCTATGATAAAAGTAAAGGGGATTTAATTATGAAAAAAATGACTGAACATCAGATTGTATCTATTTTAAAAGAAGCTGAAGC
>NZ_JBXSQI010000050.1:0-2356 GCF_057063565.1 Gilliamella sp. X-57
TTTCGTGATGTAGTGCCCTTTGTATATTTCAGGTGTTTATAGCATGATTTTTACAGGACTATTCATAAAAAAGGTGGGTAAACTATCAAAATTTATCTGGCAAATTAATTTGATTACATAAAAATAAATTAAGCTGAATAAGGCTTATATATGGAAATGGGTAATAGTAATGATGGAACGAAAAGTCACATCTTTTGAACAATTAACAAAACGAACATCAACAGCATTATTGGGCTTAATGGTCTCAACAAAAGCTATTGCGCTATCGGCAACGACCACTAACATTATACAGGGGAGTGCACCTTATTTAAGTATGGATGGTGGTGTAACCAAGGCAATGAGTGACGAAGGTTTGCTCGGTATAAAATTCCCAGATGGCAGCTTGTATATTGCTCCGGGTGCAAATACTGATTTATATCCTAACGCAAAGATAGATAATTCAAGCTTTAACACTCCTATAACATTACCCAGCGAAACCAAAACCTTTGCTGATATTCAAACATTAGTGCCATTAGTGGGTAATAGTCATTATCCTCGAATTGAACTGAATAATTTAATTGCTGAACCCTATAATTATTGGGGAGATACCGATGGTGATGGAAATGCCAGCGCGACAGGTAGCCTAACAGTTGCATGGAAAAACGCCAATAATAAAGATATTACAGCCGAAATTAAAGCCAACCCGAATAAATTATTAACGGCTTGTGATGTGCCTTATCAACTGACCATTACGGCAACTAAGGGTAGCTTATCAACCGAGTATGGCGTGCCACAAACCAGCACTTTTAATGATATCAGACACACTTATTATCTTGGAGTTAAGACAGACAAACCAGCAGCCTGTTATGCCTCCCCTAATATTCTATATTCGGGGGGAATTCGACATGACGACCGTATGAATGGTCCTAATTGGGTGTCATTTGTGGGATTTAAAGTGAATGATGCCGATAAGCCCAGTGATAACTTCCCGACAACTGGGGCAGATGGTTTACACTTTTTCTTAATATTATCAGGCATAACGCCAGAACAGATTATTGCCGCAAATGGTGCTACTGTTAGTGCGGAGAGTGGGCATGGCGTTACTTTGTCCCTCTCTGCTGACAAGGTAAATTGGGATCCGACATGGGGGAGAGCAGATGAAGAACGCTGGAATGCAAGACCGATAGATGTTAGAAGCGGTCTAAAGATAAAGCTAAAAGGGCCAACGCTTGATTCAAAAGATAAGCGTTTTTCGCCTTCGGTATTTAAGCTTTACGCAGATAGTAGCCATACTAAATTACTTTATAGCTTTAAGATAGAGCGTTGGTATATAAATAATCCAGTCATTCTAAAAAATCGGCATTTGGAATATAACCCGATGACATATGAGCAAGCTATACAGTTTTGTCAAGGGTTAGGTAGTCATTATCGTCTCCCCGATGTTAATGATTACACTAATAACAATGAACCGTGGCTCGGTTGGACTGGTGGTCTACCAGAGTTGGGTGATTTTTACGGATATCAACGACGCTTAAGTTTTAAGCGTGGCAACCGTTGGGTAGGGGGATTATTTAATGAATGGGGGCGTATGGCTAGTTCATATCCATGGAGCAATGAAGAGGATACCCTACAAGAAGGAGATTATGCTGTTCCTTGGGAGATAAGTGGTAGCTCTTCCGATGGATTTTGGACGGCTTCCCTGCGCGAGCCTAATAAACATTTTACCGTTTACGCAATCGATGGTGGTATATGGTCTTATGATGATTCTGGACGCAATGTACAAGCAGCATGTGTCAGTCCTTAAAGGTGATGATGTGTTAGATGTGCGATTATGTTAATTCTGTCACCAGTCATTAAAACAGTGATGATTAGCCACTTATCAAAAGATAGGTGGCATTGAGTGAAGGTCAATTAAAATAGCAATCTTGCGCGAATGGTGGCAGCTACATTCTTTTCTATATCTTTTATCTATCAAGCAATTCCTCGGGTTTATTTGAAAATACCTTTATACATATGGGAATTATTTGCTTTATTGTTTGTCTTTTAATTCTCCATGCAGTTTAGGGAAAATTGCAGTATTGGGTTCTTTGGTATTTTTAAAAGCAGCTAGCTTAACTTTCATCTTAATAAACTCTAATAAACGTTAATAAATCTTAATAAAACATGTTTTTTTGCTTTCAAGCAATGTTAATTTTTGTTTATAATTTACTTTGCTCCTTTCGTGATGTAGTGCCCTTTGTATATTTCAGGTGTTTATAGCATGATTTTTACAGGACTATTCATAAAAAAGGTGGGTAAACTATCAAAATTTATCTGGCAAATTAATTTGATTACATAAAAATAAATTAAGCTGAATAAGGCTTATATATGGAAATGG
>NZ_JBXSQI010000051.1:0-2299 GCF_057063565.1 Gilliamella sp. X-57
TGTTTGAAAATATCAACTAATATTCCTTTTTTAGACCACAAATTAAATCGTCTATAGACGGTGCTCCATTCACCAAACTCTTCTGGCAAATCTCGCCAAGGAATACCGGTTCTCATTCGGAAAAGGAGCCCTTCAAACGTCATCCGATGCTCGGATTTATTATAAACTCGGCCAGTATTTCTCATTATTTGTAGTAGCTTTTCCCACCGTTTATCTGTTAGCATTGTTCTTGGCATGATGAATCGAGTTAGGGTTGTTTTTTGCAGAATTATTATAACTCACATCATGCCGTATAAAAAATAATCACGAAAGATCAACACGCCCTAATTTATCATTAATATAATTATCATTTTAAATGATAGTGTCATTAAAGTTTCTCCATGGGTGGTTATTTCTCATCGCTTTTTGATAGTTACCTGGAGTTACCCCGAAATTTCGACGGAAAATAGCAATAAAACCACTAATATTATCATAACCTAAATTTAAAGAAATTTCTGTGATAGGTCTGCCCGCAACAAGCAACTCTAAAGCTTTTAACATACGTAGTTTCTGTCGCCATTCTGTGAAATTAAATCCAGTTTCATTTGTAAATCGACGAGTTAATGAGCGTCGAGAAATCCCAGCCCAAACGCTCCATTCATTAATGTTTCTATCATCACTAGGATTATTAGACAAAGCTAAAGCAATTTTTAACAAACGAATATCTTTTGGCATTGGGAGTGCTATCTCAACTTGAGGGATTATACTAATCTCGTCGACAATCACTGCCATCAATCGCTTATGCTCGGGTTGCAATTCTGAATTATTCCATGTCATGGTTCGGGTAATTGCTTCACGCAATAGACTAGATAATTCTAGCATGCAGGGTTTATTCGGAAGATTATTACATTCGCTTTTTTGTATATAGATACTCCATCCGTGGAATGGCCCATGTGATCCGAGAAGAGAATGCTGTGTATCTGGAGGTATCCATATACCATGAGTTGCGGGTATTACCCATTGACTACTTTCCACTTCAATTGAAATTAAACCTTGTAATGTACCAGCTAGTTGTCCTCTCGAGTGATGATGAAGTTCTGTTATTTTCACTGATGGGGATTTGAGTGATGCCGATATAATCATAGGTTCGTTATCAGAAGAAGCGACCTCTGGAGAAATGAGTGAAATATTCATTTATATGGCCTATAAGTAATATTTTGTGGCTGGAATTAGTTAGTAATTTTTTGTTTTACTAACTATCCTAAATTAGCCCAACTTAATTCAAATAAAATAAATATAACTATATATATTAAAAATAAATTAGCAATAAATCATGAATGATTAAAAAAAAATATTATTTAATATAATTGATTGAAATAATTAATGTTATATATATTTTTAGTAGCTAGCTGTCTAGAAAGAGGTATAAAATGAAAGGAAAACATGTTTTATTTGGCATAAGCCCTTTTAATTCCAAATTTAATGAAAATTACATTAAAAATATGTTGGAGTGGGGGTTTGATAATTATGATCATGTAGATGTTTTACATCCACATGAAGAGGCTAAGTATCTTTTAATAGGAGCTGGAGATAATGAGGTAAAAGCACGTAAAAAATCACGAAAAGAATTTTATCGAATTGAAAGAGCTATTAATAATTATTTATCAATGTCTGGTCATGATTTTTTTGCAAAAAGAATATTAAAATTTTCCGATTTTTATGCTGACGAATTGTATAAAAAAATGTAGAGATAATAAAAGAAGATTTTAAAAATAATGAGAATTTTCACTCATTATGTATAACTCAGTCATATAAAGCTATTTTGAATAGAAAAAACGCCATCAGTAAAACATCTGAAATAAAAGAACAGGATATTATTATTGCTACAGAATATATAATAAGAGAAATTCCTTTTATTATTTCCCCTTCTTTATTGTCATCTTCACTAACTAGTCTGCATATATCTTATTACTGTTCATGGCCAATAGCTGATTATGTTTATGCTGGAAAGTTAAGTATCAGCCCTAGTTCAGATACAAAAATTATTGTTAAAGATCATTCAATTTAATTATTAAGTAATATGGAGGTAATATGTTGACTATGAACAATCATTTTCCAGGAGTGTTGTCTGATGAATATGGACAAGATCCATACAAATATATTGATTTATTGGATAAAACGGAGAACGTTATTTTGTAACTATCCCCTAAAATAGTACAGCAAAAAAGTAGAAAATTCTCTATGATAAAAGTAAAGGGGATTTAATTATGAAAAAAATGACTGAACATCAGATTGTATCTATTTTAAAAGAAGCTGAAGC
>NZ_JBXSQI010000052.1:0-1921 GCF_057063565.1 Gilliamella sp. X-57
CCAAGAATGAGCAGCTAAAAGGTAATAAACTTGTTCTTTATCATCAATAAAATAAGCTTGCCCTTCACATCGATAGCCTGTCAATAAAATATAACGGTTTTCATCAAAACGGTACACAATTTGCGAGGGCGGAACAATGGTGGGCTTTCGTATATTATTAACTGGCGAAAGTGCCAATATCCCCAAGATAAAGAACAGATAACTCACCATTTGCCATCGCTCACGATATTGCTTAATTAGCATAATAATAAATAACACTCCCCCAATAAGGGTCGATAGTATTGCTAACATCATCATTACCTTTCCGCCCCAACCTCACAACGTATTTTGTCCCAACCTTGGTAAGGTTCGGGTTTTAGATTTTTTATTGAATTTACCCGTAATTGATATTCTTTATTATCAATAAGGCTATCATAGGCACCAAATCTAGAGCCATCCCTAACCCTTTCATCAGAAAACGCCGCTGATGGGTAAAAAATTTGATAGTTGCTTAATCCATGTTCATAATCAAAGTCATCATATTCATAAGATGCGCCAAATATCACCTCATGATTTTTTAAGACAAAATAGCCGGTATTACCCGAAATAGTAATCGGCGTATTTTTTTTCCCAAGCCAAGTATAAAATTCCTGAATAGGCGAATCATCCACCCCAATAAAATAATCAACTTCTTCTCCTGGTACAGCTGCCATTGGGGACACCATCGCTTTTATAAAATGTCTGCCACCATCGACTGAAAAAACAAAATCAGACAGATCATTGGTGGGAATGGCAATATACTGTTTGCCGGGGTTATAGTAGTTAAATTTCGGTAAATGATAAGCTGTATAAAATCGTTCGGTAATTAAGGTATGAATATTATTTTTATCATCATGATACCAAATCAATCCACTGCAATTTTCGCCTTGTAGCTCTAAATAACGATCGGCGTCATAACGATAAATCACCTGCCGCTTTTTACTGACATAATAAAAGGAATAATCTAGCACATCACCATTTCTGGCAATACTATGGAATAATTGATAGCCTTCTTTGGGTAATGGTTTAGGGCGCATAAGCGGCATTGGCTCGGTGGAGGGGAATGGCGCAAAAGTCGATAAAATCACGACCAAAACCACGGGTACAACAAATAACATTATCAACAATTTTGTTATTTTCTGTTTCATGCCTTAATTCCTTATTTAGCTGTGCCTAGCAAGTGTTGATAGACCTCTAACACGGTATGGTTATCGGGCAATTGAGTTCCTTTGGCATTATAATCACAGCGCATTTTATCCCAACCAGTATAGTCGCTTGGAATTGGGGGAATACTTTCGGGGATAATTTGGCTTCTGCCTAAAATAGCTTCTTGTTCAAGCTGTTTTTTTTTCGATAACATATGCGGACCTTTGGTGCCAAATGGCGCTTCTGATACATAAAGCTGACCATCTTTGCCTAAAATAAAAGCCTGATCATTCACCACATCGTATTGCGGTGAATCATGATTACCTAAATAATGCCCAACCCCTAAACGGATACTTCTAAATGAACGCCCTCCATCAATGGAAGTATATATTGCCGACACATCCGACAATGGGATTGAAAGATAGTTTTTTGCAGGATGCCGATAAGGCTCTGTATATAGATCCCAAGAATGAGCAGCTAAAAGGTAATAAACTTGTTCTTTATCATCAATAAAATAAGCTTGCCCTTCACATCGATAGCCTGTCAATAAAATATAACGGTTTTCATCAAAACGGTACACAATTTGCGAGGGCGGAACAATGGTGGGCTTTCGTATATTATTAACTGGCGAAAGTGCCAATATCCCCAAGATAAAGAACAGATAACTCACCATTTGCCATCGCTCACGATATTGCTTAATTAGCATAATAATAAATAACACTCCCCCAATAAGGGTCGATAGTATTGCTAACATCAT
>NZ_JBXSQI010000053.1:0-1868 GCF_057063565.1 Gilliamella sp. X-57
TGGCGGTAGTTTCAATGCTTCTGCAAGCAAGACCAAGATGGACAGCAACTGGCAAAGTGTCACTGACCAATCGGGTATTTTTGCGGGCAAGGGTGGCTTTGACATCAAGGTTGGCAACAACACCGACCTAAAAGGGGCGGTGATAGCCTCAGAAGCGAAAGACACGAGCAAAAACCGCCTAGACACGGGCACAATCAGCTTTAGTGATATAGAAAACAAAGCGGACTACAAAGTCAGTAGCAGCAGTGCAAGCGTTAGCTCTAGCGGTATGCCATCGATGCCAACCAGTCGCAACAAAAGCGAAAGCGACAGTTCGACCACGCATTCAGCGGTATCGGAAGGGACGATAATTATCCGCAATAAGGATGAACAAAAACAAGATATCAACGAGTTAAGTCGAGATACCGAGCATGCCAGTAACGAGCTCAAACATATCTTTAACAAAGAGAAAGAGCAAGATATCATCGAGCAAACACAGTTAGTGAGTGAGATAGGTGGTGAAACGTTAACGATGCTCAACCATATAGACCGTATGCGAGCAGAATCAGAAGCGAAAAAAGCGGTTGAAAAGGAAAAAGAAAAAATAAAAACAAGGGATTAACAGAAGAAGAACAACAAAAAATCTACGAAGACGCTTACAAAGAAGCGATGAACCAAGGCATGTCGGCGATGGGTAGTAGCACCCGTCAAGGCATTGACATGGCGGTAAGCCTTATCAACGGCTTAATCAGTGGCGACATAAAAGGGGCAGCCGCAGGGGCACTCGCACCAAAAATTGCTACAATCATCAAACAACAGACCGAAGGAAACACCCTCGCCAACACCGTTAGCCATGCCATACTGGGCGCGGTGGTTGCTGAGCTGCAAGGCAACTCCGCGCTTGTGGGTGGCTTAGGCGCTGCCGCAAGTGAACGGGGTGCTGAAGTTATTGCGGGTATCCTTTACCCCGATAAAGACATCAAAGACCTAAGCCAAGAAGAAAGGCAAAAAGTCAGCGCCCTATCACAACTAGCGACCGGCCTTGCCATTGCGGCGGCAGATGGTGATATCCAAGATATCAATACTGGCGTTGCTGCGGGGAAAAATGCGGTTGAGAATAACTTCTTAACTACAAAAGATATTGAAGAAGCAGATAAAAAATATGCGGCTTGTAAGGGAGATAAAGAATGCCGAATGCAAGTTGTTAAAGAAACAAATGAATTAAGCAAGAAAAATGATCTTGAATTACAAGAATTCATTAACCAGCTCAATAATGAAATGGCTGTTGAAATGCGTCAAGCCATTCAATATTGTGAAGGAGATATGCAATGTCAGAAAGAAGAATATGATAGAATAAGGCAAGAATTTAGAGATAAATTTAATTCATACAGAGAGTTAGTTTTAGATGGAACCGATTGGCAAAAAATAGAGACACAATACTATCCTTGTAACTATCCCCTAAAATAGTACAGCAAAAAAGTAGAAAATTCTCTATGATAAAAGTAAAGGGGATTTAATTATGAAAAAAATGACTGAACATCAGATTGTATCTATTTTAAAAGAAGCTGAAGCGGGTATTCCTGTCAAGGAGCTCTGTCGTAAATATGGCATGGGTAATTCAACTTTCTATAAATGGCGGGAAAAATACGGTGGTATGGAAACTTCGGATATCAAACGCTTAAAGGAGCTGGAGGCCGAAAACCGCAAGCTTAAGCAGATGTTTGCCGAACTGAGCTTAAAATCCCAGCTTCAGGAAGAAATTATAAAAAAGCTTTAGTGCCCACAAAGGCACGTAAAACGTGGGCACAGCAACTACAACAAAATCATTCTGTTACTATTGCTATGAGTTGTGCCATTGTTGGCTTAAGCCGTTGTGCTTACTATTATCA
>NZ_JBXSQI010000054.1:0-1840 GCF_057063565.1 Gilliamella sp. X-57
TTGGCTTGCTTGCGTTATCCAACGGTCCAATGCTGATGGTGTCAAATCATATTCTGCAACGATTTCACTACGTGATTTACCATGTTGATAAAGACTGACCATTTGGTGTTTAAAATCATCTGTGAATGTTCGTCTTTTGCGTTTAATCTTATTCATATTTGTTCCTTTTTTAGTGGTGATAAGTTTACCTTACCCCTTAAAAAAGTTGTATGAATTAGTGTAGCCGATCCAGACAATAGTTGAAGATGAACAGACAAAAGTAAAAGAGAAGAGAGAAAAACCGAAAGCAAAATAGCAAAGCACAAAATAGAAATAAATTAAGGAATAATGAAATGAATTATATCAAGCTTATTTTACTTATAATATTATCAATACCGACAATTAGCCAAGCAGAATTATATCGTATTTACACAGGCACCATTGGTCAAAATAAAGCTGAATTTTATTTTGGCGATGATTTTGCTGTTTATATTGATAATAAAGATTATCAGGTTAAGAATTTTGATTATATAAGAGAGAGTAGTTATCCGCCTACACTTAAATCTAATAATGTAAATTCACCAGATAACATAGTGATTGAAAATGTTGACAGTCATACTTTTAATTATGGACCAGAAACTTATCAACAATTAACAGGCTATACCCTTAATGGTGATAAGGTAAATTTACAAAAAACATTTGAATATAAAAAATATAATGAGCAACATCCATTGAGTGAAGCAGAGTTTAATAATATTGAATTTTTACAACAAGAAAGTTCTGAAGACTTTTATTTTAAGGTGATAATATCTAAGAAAAAAAAGGAAGAAGTAGAGATTGTGGGGATTAATATCTATAGTAAACATGATGGTCGCCTTATTCAAACTATTACGGGTATACAAGGATGCAAGTTTAATTCTTATGTTAGTATTCAAACAAATGAAGGCTTTGATTTTAATTTTGATGGTGATAATAATGATTTTTATCTTATCAAAGATAGAGATTTTGGACTGAATACCACAGCGGAATTTTACGTGTATGACAAGATACAACAACAATTTGTCAAATTAAACCTTAAAGGTAATGATTTCCGCTTTGATTATAAAGAAAAAAAAGCCAATAGCTACAAAACCTGCCCAGGTAAAAAAGACAATGACGAAATATCGCTAACCGATAATTTTCAATACATAGGCAATAATCGCTATAAACGTGTCAAAACCGAATGCCTGTATAAATCCGGGGAATATCTGAATGAGGACAATAACCAATTTGAATATAAAAAACAAAGGGCGTGCAAACCCAAAGAAATAAAAGATTGTCGAAATTATATTGATACTAATGATTATGATGATTATTAATGGCACGGAGCTAATTATGTAGCTGAACTTATTCGTGGCGGAAAGGGACAAGATACGACGTGTAACTATCCCCTAAAATAGTACAGTAAAAAAGTAGAAAATTCTCTATGATAAAAGTAAAGGGGATTTAATTATGAAAAAAATGACTGAACATCAAATCGTCGCTATTTTAAAAGAAGCTGAAGCGGGTATTCCCGTTAAAGAACTGTGCCGTAAATATGGCATGGGGAATTCAACTTTCTATAAATGGCGGGAAAAATACGGCGGAATGGAAACGTCGGATATCAAACGCTTAAAGGAGCTGGAAGCTGAAAACCGTAAGCTTAAACAGATGTTTGCCGAACTGAGCTTAAAATCCCAGCTTCAGGAAGAAATCATAAAAAAGCTTTAGTGCCCACAAAGGCACGTAAAACGTGGGCACAGCAACTACAACAAAATCATTCTGTTACTATTGCTATGAGTTGTGCCATTGTTGGCTTAAGCCGTTGTGCTTACTATTATCA
>NZ_JBXSQI010000055.1:0-1795 GCF_057063565.1 Gilliamella sp. X-57
TGTATTTACTGCTTATTCCTGTATTTTTAATTTTATTACCGTTTTACACTATCGGCTACTTTATTTCGGAATGCCTATGCTGGCAACCGCGCTGGCCAAAAGTAATACGCCAAGCTGGTCAAGTGGGTAAACCCACGCCAAAAGAAACCACCTTATCGGACTATCCCCCTAAGGTACAACAAGCCCTATTAGATAGCCGCTTGGAATGGGGTGTGCGTGACGAAAAAACAGGAAAGCTAGTTGATTATGGTAATTCTTAATATAAAAACCATTTTTTAAAACAATAACAACAGGATGTAAAATCGATGTACGTTGGTGAATTTTTATTATGGTTTGGTAGCGCCATAAAAGCCGAAACTCGCAAAAAATTAAAAATGGGTTATACCAGTGGTGATATGACGCTAAAAGAGGTTCAAAAAGATTACACGCAAGAATCCGTCAGTAATCACCCTCGCCCTATTGGTCCTTACTATGCTTATAACGATCGCTATTTAGAGATCCGTGGTGGCATGTTTGAAAATTTTCGGGGTATTCTGACTTGGATTAGTTTACTTATATTTTTGATTCCTTTGAGTTCAAGTTATAATTCTATCTACAGCTTTATGGTGTTATATAATAATGAAACCGACAAAGTGACAGGATATGTCATAGCTATTATATTTTTTTCAATTATTTTTTTAATTTCAACTTACTTATTTATCCGTTATTTCCGCTATATTTATCGCTTTGAACTGTTTACCATCCGCCATATTCGGGTACGGTTTAATCGAATCACAAGGCAAGTGTATATTCAACGCCCCAAATATTGTGGTGGCACAGTGGTATTTAAGTGGGAACATATTATGCCCGCTAACTTTGGCGAAACCGGCTCAGACATGGGAGGCACCAATATGGTTAACCTAATGACCTTTCACCCTTATAAAACCGGCTTCCCGGTTGCCCAATCGGTCGGCATTGGCAAAAATACCTATAACCCTCAAGACTATAAAGATGAATGGGAATTTATTCGCCGTTATATGGAGCACGGCCCCGAAAACTTGCCAAAACCACGCCTAAGCACCCATTTACCCATGCCCTTTCATGGCTTTGAGGGGCATATAAAGCCCATGATTCATGCAGCTAAAAATGCCCCAACCGCATGGGTGTATTTACTATTAATACCCGTATTTTTAATCTTACTCCCCTTTTACACCGTGGGCTACTTTATTTCGGAATGCCTATGCTGGCAACCGCGCTGGCCAAAAGTAATACGCCAAGCTGGTCAAGTGGGCAAACCCACCCCAAAAGAAACCACCTTATCGGACTATCCCCCTAAGGTACAACAAGCCATATTAGATAGCCGTTTGGAATGGGGAGTGCGTGACGAAAAAACAGGAAAGCTAGTTGATTATGGTAATTCTTAATATAAAAACCATTTTTTAAAACAATAACAACAGGATTTAAAATCGATGTACGTTGGTGAATTTTTATTATGGTTTGGTAGCGCCATGAAAGCCGAAACTCGCAAAAAATTAAAAATGGGTTATACCAGTGGTGATATGACGCTAAAAGAGGTTCAAAAAGACTACACGCAAGAATCCGTCAGTAATCACCCTCGCCCTATTGGTCCTTACTATGCTTATAACGATCGCTATTTAGAGATCCGTGGTGGCATGTTTGAAAATTTTAGGGGTATCTTGACATGGATTACATTACTTATTTTTTTAATACCCTTTACAACTTTTGACTTATTTATAATAACTGCAGTCCGATTATACAATCATGAAACAACTAAAATTGTCTCAAATACATTTGC
>NZ_JBXSQI010000056.1:0-1653 GCF_057063565.1 Gilliamella sp. X-57
TTTGTAGGGCTTTGGCAATGGATAAGGCATTTTCAAGTTGGGCAATCGCTGCTTGCATATCGAGCTGTTTGCCTTGCGCTTTCGGCTGGGTTTGGGTGGTTAAGTATAAGCCTTTGTTAGCGGCAATCGCCCCCCATTCGTCGGTGCGCAGTTCAAAGCCCTCACCACGTTGTCCTTTTTTATTATCGACCAAATGCCCTAAATTAAGTTGGCTTTTGCCGTATTCGGTGGCGATTTTAATATGCTCTTTCCCGCGTTTATCATCCATGCGTAGTTTGTTATTAGCCGGCGTGCGAATCACATTGCGGTGTTTGTTAATGGTGGTGATAGGGTCAGGGTGAGCACTATCATGCATTGCATGGGCAATATACGGCCGGTCAGGATTGCCCTGCATAAAGGCAATGGCTACTTCAGTGCCGTCAATTAAGGGAAAGTGAAAACCATAGGTGTTACCCGCATACGGTTTGGCTAAGCGTACCCATAAGCTTTCCGTGCCACTTTTCCATTGTTTCAGGTCGACATTAAATTTAACCCGATAGCGCCCTTGCGGGTCGATATAGCCATAGGTGTCATGATTAGGACTGGTGACGCGGGCAGGTAAAGTGCCACTGACTTGCGGCCAACGTATGGGCGCGGGGCGATAGGGTTTTAAGGCTTGATAGGGAATGGCGGTAAAGGTGAGTTCATAGGCATCAGTGCGGTTACCTTGCCCCTGTACACTTAAAATGATGATACCGTCATTAATATCTGCCAGCGGACTGCCGTTGAGGTTAATCCATTGACCGGGGGCAAGGTTGTAGTGGTTACTCTTACCTTTGAGGATAATTTGCTGGCTAATAGCTTGCTCATGACGAATACGGGCATACCACTGACCGCTTTCAATCTGATTATCGTGAGTGTTATTGTCATTATCACGATTATCATTATTATCATCATCACCGTTATTATCGCCACTAGTTTGCGAGTTGTCTTGTCCGTTACTATCTAAACCTTTATAGTGCTCAGCATAACGGTAGTCAGTGCCATAGGTGGTAAGGTCTTTGGGTTGGGTGTTAACTTCGCCCTGTAAATCGGCGAGGGCATCACGGTAGTTATAGTCTTGTACTTTGACTGAGGAGACCACTACTTCACTATGCAAGGTAATATCCCACACACTTTCAACCCCCGTATCAGCCATACCACTGGGCGGTTTATAGTCAATATCGGCCACCTGCGCATAACCTTGCTCATAATCACTTAACACCATCACATCACAGTGGTGCTCAGCATGCGTTTCAAAGCGAAACCAGATACCGACATCGGCCAATAAGCGTTGAATAAAGGCAAGGTCACTTTCTTGCCATTGGGTGATAAACTCCCGCTCTGGGTAGCTGTCTTTTAACTCTAAACGGTAATCAATGCCCGTCAGACCATGACTACGCAGCACTTCTTCAACCACACTCACCACACTTTGATTTTGAAATATGGCATTATGTTGCCCGACATTCAGCCGTGCTAAGCACGAGGATAACACCACCTGATAATGGGCTTCATCTTTATTGACCGATAACTGACTAAATTCGGTAATCACCCCATGCAAGGTGCGTTTATTCGTCAACGTGGGTGAATCACTTAATGAGCGGATAGCGGAAGTTAATGGTTTATTGATAACCG
>NZ_JBXSQI010000057.1:0-1248 GCF_057063565.1 Gilliamella sp. X-57
CATTTATCCGCAAAACTGAATATTAATCGTCAAGAGCTGGAAGTCTTATTAAAAAAACATGTATCGTTTAACTCGAAAGGCTTTTCGGCATAAGGAATAAGGCAATACACATGACCATAAAAAAAATTGACAATTTCAACTTTCCCGTGGGTGAAAAACAACTCAGTCAAGATGCGTATTATAAAGCGTTATCAGAGGCGAGCAGTGGCTTTTATCCATTTGGTGAAAATGGGATATGGCATGGGGGATTCCATATTGATGAAGGGGTACTAAAGAAAGTTGATAATGACGGTATATTGCGTTGTATGGCTCATGGCGAAGTGGTTGCTTATCGAGTCGATGATATTTACCATAAAATAGTCTATCTGGACAATGTTGAGCTAAAAACGCCTTATAAAGAACAGCAAAAAGTGGCGTATTTCTCAACGGGATTTACCTTAGTCAGACACCTGTTACAAATGCCTAAAATCGCTGGTGAAACTGCTACGCCACCCTCAATAACCTTATACAGTTTATATATGCATCAACTTGATTGGTATGGTTATCAGCAAAAAGAACAAGAAAGCGGTAGTCAGGTGGATTACCCTTGTTATTGGCAAGCGAAAGCAGGGAAAGTTGATGAAAAAAAACAGAAACCATTGCCGGCAGTGTGATACGCGAAAAGGGAAAAGACACAAAGATTGTCGGTTTATTGCTTAAAGGCAGTAAAGTACGTTTAGGTGAACAAAAAGCAAATATGCCTGGCTGGTATAAAATTGTGTCGATAACCGCAGGTACGGTGGTGACACCAAACGGCTTGCAAAATGAATTGGGCAATATTACCGGTTATGTTTGGCATAACGATATTGGCAAGACAGCAGCCGATAGACCGACAGGAAAGACAGCGGAAGCCAATAAGGATTATGAAATCTGCAAGGAAGATAATAAAAAGGTGGGCAAACCGGAAGTTGAAGTCAAAGGCATTGCTGTTTATGGCACCGCGAATGACAGTCAAAAGTTAACGTATTTACCTCAAACGGCAACGTTTGAATTTGATGGGCAAGAAAATGGTTATGCTAAAATCTGTAAAATTGATAATTGTGATGTGCCGGCGGTCTTGGTTGCAGAAAATGGCGGGGATAAGGCACCACATAAGGGGTATGTCAAATTAACCTCACTGATAGTTACCCAGCTTAAACCTGAAAAATTAGATAAAGTCGTGGTATTAAAAACACCGATGCCAATTAATAAAGGCGACTTTATAGGTTA
>NZ_JBXSQI010000058.1:0-1213 GCF_057063565.1 Gilliamella sp. X-57
AGGGTTTAACGTAAACTGGAATTATTAACATCTAGCATCAAGAATATAGAGTAGTTAAAGCTATCGAGACACTAGAATAATTAAGGTAATGAAAATAAGGACAAAACGATGAACAGGCATTTATATCGCGTGATTTTTAACAAAAAACGTGGCATGCAGATGGTGGTTGCGGATATTGCTAAAACTCCGATAGGTAGTGAACAGACGTCATCGACAGAAAAACAATCGTCACTAAAATCGCTTTTTGTTACCTTAAGGCCGATAACCTTTTTAATCTCTATTTCATTAGGCTTTGTGAGTATTAGCTCGCCGGTTTATGGCAGTAATATTGTTGCGGATAAACACGCACACAAACATCAGCAACCGTTGGTGACTTCGGCAGCAAATGGTGTCACACAGGTCAATATTCAAACGCCAAATAGAAAAGGGGTATCACATAATAAATACCAGCAATTTGATGTTTCGAAGCAAGGGGTGATTTTAAATAACAGCAGCAAAATTAGCCAAACGCAAATTGGGGGTTATGTACAAGGTAATGAGTTATTAAATGCGTCGGGCAGTGCAAAAATCATATTAAACGAAGTGAATTCACGCAATCCAAGCCAATTAAATGGGGTGGTTGAAGTTGCGGGGCAAAAAGCTCAGGTTGTTATTGCTAACCCATCGGGTATTACGTGTAATGGTTGTGGATTTATCAATGCGAGTCGGGGGACGCTTACGACGGGTAAACCGATAATAGAAAATGGTGATTTGACGGGTTATCAGGTTGAGCAAGGGCATATAGCGGTCACAGGGAAAGGGCTGGATAGTTCAGGGCAACGTTACACGGATTTAATTGCGCGGACGGTATCGATTAACTCATCGGTATGGGCGAAGGACTTAAACGTCGTGACGGGTCGTAATAAAGTGAGCCGAGATGGGCAACATATCACGGCATTGTCAGGGCAGACCGACGACAAACCCGAAGTGTCGATAGATGTTTCTGCACTTGGTGGCATGTATGCGGGCAAAATCAACTTGGTGGGCACAGAAAAAGGGGTTGGCGTACATAATGCGGGCGAGTTAGGCGCTAGCGCGGGCAGTATTACTTTGACGGCGGATGGAAAAATTGTCAATACGGGGGCGATGCAGGCTCAGCAAGATATTCGCTTAAGCAGTCAACAGGACATTCGCAATAGCAAGCAAATTTACAGTCAACAAAATATCCACTTAA
>NZ_JBXSQI010000059.1:0-1175 GCF_057063565.1 Gilliamella sp. X-57
GCGGCACCAATATGGTTAACTTAATGACCTTTCACCCTTATAAAACTGGCTTTCCGGTTGCTCAATCGGTCGGCATTGGCAAAAACACCTATAACCCTCAAGACTATAAAGACGAATGGGAATTTATTCGCCGTTATATGGAGCACGGCCCCGAAAACTTGCCAAAACCACGCCTAAGCACCCATTTACCCATGCCCTTTCATGGTTTTGAGGGGCATGTAAAACCCATGATTCATGCAGCTAAAAATGCACCAACGGCATGGGTGTATTTACTATTAATACCCGTATTTTTAATCTTACTCCCCTTTTACACCGTGGGTTACTTTATTTCGGAATGCCTATGCTGGCAACCTCGATGGCCAAAAGTAATACGCCAAGCTGGTCAAGTGGGCAAACCCACCCCAAAAGAAACCACCTTATCGGACTATCCCCCTAAGGTACAACAAGCCATATTAGATAGCCGTTTGGAATGGGGAGTGCGTGACGAAAAAACAGGAAAGCTAGTTGATTATGGTAATTCTTAATATAAAAACACTTTTTAAAATAATAACAACAGGATTTAAAATCGATGTACGTTGGTGAATTTTTATTATGGTTTGGTAGCGCCATGAAAGCCGAAACTCGCAAAAAATTAAAAATGAGTTATACCAGTGGCGATATGACGCTAAAAGAGGTTCAAAAAGATTACACGCAAAAATCCGTCAGTAATAATCCCAGACCAATAGGACCTTACTACGCCTATAACGATCGCTATTTAGAGATCCGTGGTGGCATGTTTGAAAATTTTCGGGGTATTCTGACTTGGATTAGTTTACTTATATTTTGGGTTATTTATTCTAGTTGGGATTTGGGATTTGGGATTTGGGATAGCTTTAGACTTATATAATCATAAAAGTGATAATATTGGTTCAGGAATATTCGCAATAATCTTTTTTGCAACTATCTTTTCAATACTTACCTATTTATGTATCCGTTATTTTCGCTATATTTATCGCTTTGAACTGTTTACCATCCGCCATATTCGGGTACGGTTTAATCGAGTCACAAAGCAAGTGTATATTCAACGCCCCAAATATTGTGGTGGCACAGTGGTATTTAAGTGGGAACATATTATGCCCGCTAACTTTGGCGAAACCGGCTCAGACATGGGCGGCACCAATATGGTTAACTTAATG
>NZ_JBXSQI010000060.1:0-1125 GCF_057063565.1 Gilliamella sp. X-57
TGGAATGGCAACACATTTTCAAACAAAAAAATTAAGGGATAAGTGTTTTTTAAATTCAACGGGAGGCAAGTAGCCTAACGAAGAATGTAATCGTTTATGATTATACCAATAAGCATAAGCCGAAAAAGCGCGTTGTAACTCAGCCGTTGAGTTGAAACGTTGGCCTTTTACAAATTCCGTTTTAATTGTTTTAAATGTCGCTTCCGCTACCGCATTGTCATAAGGACACCCTTTCTTGCTTAATGAATGCGTGATATTAAATGTCTTAAAACAATCCGCTAATAACCGATTATCAAACTCTTTACCTCGGTCCGAATGAAATAAATCTAATTTTGATAATGGCAGTTTAATTTTGCTTAATGCCGACATAACAAGCTCTGCTGTTTTATGTTGACCAACATGGTAACCGACAATCTGTCTATCGGATAAGTTCACTAAAACACATAAATAGTTCCAACGTTGCTTAACTTGAATATACGTTAAATCCGCAACAACAATTTGTTTTTTATCACCTACATCAAATTGTCGTTGCAGGTGATTTTCTGTGGCAGTTTCATTCACTTCCGTATTGTGAGATTGATAACGTTTAACGGTGTATTTTGATACCAGCAATAAGGCTTTCATCACCCGAGCAATGTAACGGCGTGACACCCAAATATTCTCTTTCTGTAAATCAAAACGAATTCGTCTTGTACCATAAGACTGATAGCTCTGATTAAATAGCGTCACAATTTTATTGGCGTGGGGCCCTACTGATTTTTGTCTATTCAATTTACACTGATAATAAGCGTAATGTCTTGATAATCCTAAATATTTACATAGTTTTGTTATGCTATAACGATGTCGATTTGCTTTTAGGATAGCGATTTTCGTCCTATTATCAGTGCTGCTTGCTTTAAAATATCGTTTTCCATACGGAGTTGTTTAAGCTCTTTACGCAACGCGATTAACTCTTGTTCTTGTGGACTGCGATTATCTTTTGTTTTAAATGAGCCGCTTTGGCTTGATTGCGTTATCCAACGGTCCAATGCTGATGGTGTCAAATCATATTCTGCAACGATTTCACTACGTGATTTACCATGTTGATAAAGACTGACCATTTGGTGTTTAAAATCATCTGTGAAT
>NZ_JBXSQI010000061.1:0-1069 GCF_057063565.1 Gilliamella sp. X-57
CAACTTAAATTGGAATTTAATCACTATGTGGATTGGTTTAATTATAATCGAATTCATTCAACATTAAATTACCAGTCGCCGATTGAATACAAAAGAAATCGATGACCTTATCTTTTTGGTACTAAAAAGTGTGGACATACCAGACTAACTGAAAGCACCTTAAAAAGAACGTGGGAATCGTTAGAGTTACATTTATTTCCTTATATTGGTGATAAATCAATCTTTAAATTAAAAGCAAAAGAATTTATTAAGGCCATGGAGCCACTAAGAGCTAATGGTAAATTAGAAACAATTAAAAGACTTTGCCAACGTATCAATGAGATTATGTTTTATGCGGTGAATATAGGCTTGATTGATGCTAACCCAGCAGCCAAGATAAAAGATGCTTTTGAAAGCCCTATAAAAGGGCAAATGCCAACAATAAACGCGCAAGAGCTGCCCCAATTTATGCAATCCCTTGCTATGGCCAGAATCGAATTACAAACGCGTTGCTTGATTGAATGGCAATTATTAACAATGACACGCCCAAATGAAGCGGTAGGGGCAAAATGGCAAGAGATTGATCTAGACAATTGCTTATGGGTTATTCCTGCCGAAAAAATGAAAATGAGGCGAGAGCATACTATTACACTCAATAAGCAGGCTATGGCTATATTATCAATTATGAAGCCTATAAGTGGGCATAGAGAGCATATATTCCCAAGTATGAAACCGCCTTATACAACCCCGATGAATAGTAGTACTGCTAACATGGCAATAAAGCGCATGGGATATAAAGATAAGCTTGTTGCGCATGGCTTAAGAGCTTTAGCAAGCACGATATTAAATGAGCAAGGCTTTGACCCTAATATTATTGAAGCGGCACTAGCCCATGTCGATACTAATAGTGTCAGGCGAGCCTATAACCGTGCTACTTACCTAGAACAGCGCAGAATCATGCTGGACTGGTGGGGTGACTTTGTCGAGCAAGCAAGCCAAGGAAATGTCTCACTATCAGGTAACCGCAATTTAAAGCTAGTTAATCATTAACCATATCGCGCTATTCATACCGTGCCCCATATTTGGGTTA
>NZ_JBXSQI010000062.1:0-1056 GCF_057063565.1 Gilliamella sp. X-57
TTCAACGCCCTAAATATTGTGGTGGCACAGTGGTATTTAAGTGGGAACATATTATGCCCGCTAACTTTGGCGAAACCGGCTCAGACATGGGCGGCACCAATATGGTTAACTTAATGACCTTTCACCCCTATAAAACCGGCTTCCCTGTTGCCCAATCGGTCGGCATTGGCAAAAATACCTATAACCCTCAAGACTATAAAGATGAATGGGAATTTATTCGCCGTTATATGGAGCACGGCCCCGAAAACTTGCCAAAACCACGCCTAAGCACCCATTTACCCATGCCCTTTCATGGTTTTGAGGGGCATGTAAAACCCATGATTCATGCAGCTAAAAATGCACCAACGGCATGGGTGTATTTACTGCTTATTCCTGTATTTTTAATTTTATTACCGTTTTACACTATCGGCTACTTTATTTCGGAATGCCTATGCTGGCAACCGCGCTGGCCAAAAGTAATACGCCAAGCTGGTCAAGTGGGCAAACCCACTCCAAAAGAAACCACCTTATCGGACTATCCCCCTAAGGTACAACAAGCTATATTAGATAGCCGCTTGGAATGGGGAGTGCGTGACGAAAAAACAGGAAAGCTAGTTGATTATGGTAATTCTTAATATAAAAACACTTTTTAAAATAATAACAACAGGATGTAAAATCGATGTACGTTGGTGAATTTTTATTATGGTTTGGTAGCGCCATGAAAGCCGAAACTCGCAAAAAATTAAAAATGGGTTATACCAGTGGTGATATGACGCTAAAAGAGGTTCAAAAAGATTACACGCAAAAATCCGTCAGTAATAATCCCAGACCAATAGGACCTTACTACGCCTATAACGATCGCTATTTAGAGATCCGTGGTGGCATGTTTGAAAATTTTCGGGGTATTCTGACTTGGATTAGTTTACTTATATTTTGGGTTATTTATTCTAGTTGGGATTTGGGATTTGGGATAGCTTTAGACTTATATAATCATAAAAGTGATAATATTGGTTCAGGAATATTCGCAATAATCTTTTTTGCAACTATCTTTTCAATACTTACCTATTTATGTATCCG
>NZ_JBXSQI010000063.1:0-1055 GCF_057063565.1 Gilliamella sp. X-57
GGATATCACGTGTCCCGCCCTACTCTATAAGCTTCCACATATCGCACCTTCGTGTACGGGACTTTCACCCTCTATCGTGCGACTTTCCAGACGCTTCCACTAATACTATATGCTACCCGCTTGGGCTACTCCCCTTTCGCTCGCCGCTACTTAGGGAATCTCGGTTGATTTCTTTTCCTCGGGGTACTTAGATGTTTCAGTTCTCCCGGTTCGCCTCATATGACTATGAATTCATCATATGATAGTGTAGTCACCTACACTGGGTTTCCCCATTCGGACATCGACGGCTATAGCGCTTTTTATCAGCTCACCGTCGCTTTTCGCAGATTAACACGTCCTTCTTCGCCTCTGATTGCCTAGGCATCCACCGTGTACGCTTAATTTCTTAACCTTACAACTCACAGTTGTCTTGGTTTTAATTACGCTTTTTTCTCTTTCTTAATTACTCACCTCTACCAATTCGTCTCAACTAAAAATTATCGCTAACGTTTAATTTCACGCCTCAATAAAAGCTTTACATAAGAACGAGAACTCGTTTCTTTCAGCTTGTTCCTAATTGTTAAAGAGCTTTATCTTTCTATTTACTCACTATAATAATTAAGCAAATACAAAGATAATTTTTATTACCTAACGAAAGAGATATCTTTAATGGTGGAGCTAAGCGGGATCGAACCGCTGGCCTCCTGCGTGCAAGGCAGGCGCTCTCCCAGCTGAGCTATAGCCCCAATAATTCACTTCATCTATATTTCCCCAACTCGCTTAACGTACTTGCATTTGATAATTTATGCTGTTCACATCATTAACACAAGCCTAAAACTCGCAAAGTTAAGTAGAATTGGTGGGTCTGAGTGGACTTGAACCACCGACCTCACCCTTATCAGGGGTGCGCTCTAACCACCTGAGCTACAGACCCAATAAAGTGACTCTTTCTTCTAAACAAACAATCTGTGTGAACACTTACGAGCTCTTCGTAAGGAGGTGATCCAACCGCAGGTTCCCCTACGGTTACCTTGTTACGACTTCACCCCAGTCATGAACCACACCGTGGTAAACGC
>NZ_JBXSQI010000064.1:0-1031 GCF_057063565.1 Gilliamella sp. X-57
ATTGGGTGAATTAATGATACTGTCATTTTGATGTTATCACCAGGCATTACCATTTCTACACCTTCTGGTAATTCGATAGTACCTGTTACGTCAGTTGTACGGAAGTAGAACTGTGGACGGTAACCTTTAAAGAATGGAGTATGACGACCACCTTCATCTTTGCTTAAGATATACACTTCTGATTCAAAATCAGTATGTGGAGTAATTGAACCTGGTTTTGCAAGTACTTGACCACGTTCGATTTCTTCACGTTTTGTACCACGTAGTAATACACCAACGTTTTCACCCGCACGACCTTCGTCAAGTAATTTACGGAACATTTCAACACCAGTACAAGTGGTTTTAGTTGTCGGTTTGATACCCACAATTTCAACTTCTTCACCAACTTTGATAACACCGCGTTCAACACGACCTGTTACTACTGTACCACGACCTGAAATTGAGAATACATCTTCAATTGGTAATAGGAATGGTTTGTCGATATCACGCTCTGGCTCTGGGATATAGCTGTCTAATGCTTCAGCTAATTCAACAATTTTGTCTTCCCATGCTGCTTCGCCTTCTAACGCTTTTAACGCTGAACCACGAATCACTGGTGTATCATCACCTGGGAAATCATATTGAGATAGAAGTTCACGTACTTCCATTTCAACTAATTCTAATAACTCTTCGTCATCAACCATATCACATTTGTTTAAGAATACGATGATGTAAGGAACACCTACTTGACGACC
Source organism: Gilliamella sp. X-57 (assembly GCF_057063565.1). Taxonomy (NCBI): domain Bacteria; kingdom Pseudomonadati; phylum Pseudomonadota; class Gammaproteobacteria; order Orbales; family Orbaceae; genus Gilliamella; species Gilliamella sp. X-57. The sequence goes on from NZ_JBXSQI010000064.1 coordinate 735, forward strand.
TAAAAGAATGTGCTCACGAGTTTGTGGCATAGGACCATCTGTTGCAGCTACGACTAAGATAGCACCGTCCATTTGTGCCGCACCAGTGATCATGTTTTTAACATAGTCAGCATGGCCCGGGCAGTCTACGTGTGCGTAGTGACGAGTTGGTGTGTCATATTCAACGTGTGAAGTGTTGATGGTGATACCACGTGCTTTTTCTTCTGGTGCGTTATCGATTTGATCGAATGCACGAGCTTGACCGCCGTATTTTTTAGCAAGTACAGAAGTAATTGCCGCAGTTAAAGTTGTTTTACC